>DATAQP010000378.1:0-4764 GCA_036264595.1 Allostellaceae bacterium | reverse complement strand
CTGCATCTGCCGCATCGCCTGGCGGCTCTGGCTGTTGTTGTTGCCCTGCTGCATCTGGCCGGGCCGCGCGGCCTGCAGGTTCTCGAGCATCTCCTGCAGCCGCGACAGCATGTCGCGCGCCGCATCCTTGGCGCCGGTGCGCGACAACTCGCGCGCCTTGTCGAGCATCTTCTGCAGATCGTTGCGGCTGATCATCCGCGACGGGTCGACCGGCGGCATGTTCTTGAGCTGCTCGGGATCCATGCGCTGCATGTTCTCGGCGAGCGACTGCAGATACTTGTCGATCGCCTGCTGCAGCTCGCTCATCAGCTTCTCGATCTCGGCATCCGGCGCGTTGCGCGCCAGCGCGTCCTGCAGGCGGCGCTGGATCTCGCGCAGGTCGCGCTGGGCGAGCGACAGCTGCCCGTCTTCAACGCGCAGCGCCGTGTCCCAGAGCAGCTGCTGAACCTGGCCGATCACCGCGTCGCTCTTGTCCAGCAAGAGCCGTGCCGAGGCGGCGCGCAGCGCCATGAAGACGACCGTGTCGTTGCGGAAGAGGGCCGGCCGCGCCGACAGGTCGGAGAGGATCTCGCTCACCGCCTGGCGCTCGGTCGGGGTGAGGGTGAGCTGCCGTCGCTGCTCGATGATGGCGCGGGCGATCGGATTCTGGAAGCCGCGCTCCGGCAGCGTCATGGCGAAAGGCTCGCTCTCGCCGATCTGGCCGGGGGCGTCGCTGGCGCGCAGGCGGATCTCGACCGGCAATCCGGCCCAGACATGCGGGGTGAGATCGTGGAAGCTCGCCGCTTTCGCCTCCTTGGGATGCAATCCCGGCAGCGGCAGGTCGAGCTCGATCTTCTCGTCCGGCGGGCCGCCCGGCCGGGTGATCACCGCCTTGACGCTCTCGATACCGTAATCGTCGCTCGCCTGGTACTCCAGGCGCAAGGCGGCGCGCTGCGTCGGCTGCGGCGGGGTGGCGAAGCTGATCGTCGGCGGCAGGTCCGGCACCACGGCGATCGGCCAGGCGGCAAGCGCGCCGCCGTCCTGCTCGACGGTCAGCCGATGCCCTTCGGTGATCGTTCCGGAGACCTTGAAGTTCTGCGCGTCGATGCGGCTGAAATCGGTTGCCGCCTGGTCGAGCTTGAGCAGCGGCGGGTTGCGCCCGCCATGGACTTGCGCGAGCACCGCGCTGCCGGTCGGCACGGGGATCGGGCCGCCCTGATAGTCGCGCTGGAGGAATTGCGGCGCGAGGCCGGTATAGTCAGGTGGTGTCAGCCAGATATCGAGGCTCGGCGGCGGTGCCGGCGGGCCGCTGTTGAAATTCGGCGTGACGGCGCGCCACAGCCGCGCATCCCATTGCTCGCCGGCGCCGATGGCGGCGATCAACAGAACCAGGGTGAGGACGGCGCGCAGGGCGAACGGATCGAGCACCGCTAGGGCGGAAGCCGGCCGGCCGACGCGCAGCCGGCGCGTCGCCGCCGCCATGCGCACGAGATGGGCCTGCCAGAGCGCCGCCGCGGCGGGATCGTTGCCGGCGCTGGCGAGATTGTCGGCGAGGGCGGTGAGCGGGCGATGGGTGAGGCCGCTGGCGCGCTCGAGGCGGCGCCGCGAAGCGGCGATGCCGGGCGGCCTGATGCGCCAGGCGGCGCGGCCGAGGACGAAAAGAGTGGCGCCGGCGAAGGCGACGAGCAGGGCGGCATGCAGCCAGCCCGGCAGGAGGCGGAAGAGATCGGCGAGAGCGAGGACGAGGAAGAGGCCGACCAGCCCGACCGCCGGCCACAGCGCCGGCCACAGCCGTTCCCAGAAAATGGCGAGGCCGGCAAGGTGCAGGCGCAACCCGGCAGCAGGCGGCGTTCCGGGTCTCTCGATGTCGCCATCGCTCATGCAGCACCTCGTGCGCGGTCAGCCCCGCCGAGCCATCCCGGGATGCTATCCTGGGACAGCAGATCCTCATAGGTCGGGCGAGCCCGCACAATGGCGAACTCGCCGTTGCCGACGAGTACTTCGGGGATCAGCAGGCGAGAATTATAGGTCGAGCTCATCGCCGCGCCGTAAGCCCCTGCCGACAATATGGCGACGCGCTCGCCCTCCGTCACCGGGGGCAGCGCGCGCTGGGTGGCGAACGTGTCGCCGGTCTCGCAGACCGGGCCGACGATATCGACCGGCTCGGTCGGCGCGCCGATGCGCGGCTGGCGCAGCGGGACGATCTCGTGCCATGCCTCGTATAACGCCGGGCGGAGCAAATCGTTCATTGCCGCGTCGAGGACGAGGAAACGCCGTGTCGAGCCGTCCTTGACGTAGATCACCGTGGTGACCAGCGCGCCCGATTCGGCGACGAGCAGCCTGCCCGGCTCGAAGGCGAGGGCGACGCCAAGATTGCCGACCGTGCCCTTGACCACGGCGGCATAGTCGAGCAACGAGGGCGGCGGCTCGCCGTGATAGGAGACGCCGAGCCCGCCGCCGAGGTCGAGCTGGTCGATCGTCAGCCCGGCGCCGCGCAACTCGCCGACCAGCTCGGCGAGGCGGGTGAAGGCGAGGCGGAACGGCGCCAGATCGGTGAGCTGCGAGCCGATATGGACGGCGAGGCCGCGCAGCGATAGGCCGGGCAGGGCAGCGGCGCGCTGCGCCACCGCCTGGACGTGGCCGAGCTCGATGCCGAACTTGTTCTCCTTCTTGCCGGTCGAGATCTTGGCATGGGTGCGTGCATCGACGTCGGGATTGACGCGCAGCGCGATCGCAGCGGTGACGCCGAGCCCGCTCGCCACCTCGCTCAGCGCGGCGAGTTCGGGCTCCGATTCGACATTGATCTGATGGACGCCCGATCGCAGCGCGAATGCCATCTCGGCGCGCGTCTTGCCGACGCCGGAGAAGACGATGCGCGATGCCGGGATGCCGGCGGCGAGGGCGCGGCGCAGCTCCCCCTCGGAGACGATGTCGGCGCCGGCGCCGAGCCGCCCGAAGGTGCGGATCACGGCCAGGTTGGAGTTCGCCTTGACCGCGTAGTGAATCGTCGCGCCCTGGTCGGCGAAGGCGTCGGCGAACTGCCGGTACTGCCGCTCGAGCGCGGCGCTCGAATAGCAGTAGAACGGCGTGCCGACCGACGCGGCGATGCGCGACAGCGCGATGCCGTCGCAGGCGAGCTCGCCGCCGACATAGGTAAAGCCCTCCCCAGCCCTATTCACTCGGATAGGCCCTGGGATAGGTGTTGACCTCGTCCTGCGGCGGCTTCGGGTTGCTGCGCTTGGCGCAGGCGGCCAGCGTCGCGGCGAGGACGAGCACGACGAGGAGGACCGGGACGCGGTGCGCGGCGGGGCTCACAGGAAACGCTCCCGCGCGGCGCCGGCGGCGCGCGCGACGTTGTCCGGCGCGGTCCCGCCGAAGCTGGTGCGGCTGCGCACCGAGCGCGCGACGTCAAGCACGTCGAAAACCGATTTGGTGATGCGCTTCTCGACTGCCTGCATCTCGGCGAGCGGCAGCTCGGCCAGGGTGACGCCGCGCGCCTCGGCCAGCTTGACCAGCGTGCCGGTGATGTGATGCGCCTGGCGGAAGGGCAGGCCGAGCACGCGCACCAGCCAGTCGGCGAGGTCGGTCGCCGTGCTGAAGCCGCGCTCGGCGGCCTCGCGCATGCGCGCCGGATCGGCGGTCAGGTCGCTCACCATGCCGGTGGTCGCGGCGAGGCAGAGCTCGAGCGTGTCCGATGCCTCGAAGGTCGGCTCCTTGTCCTCCTGCATGTCTTTGCCGTAGGTCAGCGGCAGCCCTTTCATCACGGTGAGCAGGCCGATGAGCGCGCCGGCGAGACGGCCGGTCTTGGCGCGGACCAGCTCGGCGGCGTCGGGGTTGCGCTTCTGCGGCATGATCGAGCTGCCGGTGGTGAAGGCGTCGCTCAGCGCGATGAAGCGGAAGCCGTCGCTGCACCACAGGATGATCTCCTCGGCGAGGCGCGAAAGATGCATGCCTGAGATTGCAGCCGCTGCCATGAACTCGAGACAGAAATCGCGGTCGGAGACGCCGTCGAGCGAGTTCGCCGTCGGACGGTCGAAGCCGAGCGCCTCCGCGGTCATCGCGCGGTCGATCGGGAACGAGGTGCCGGCGAGCGCCGCGGCGCCGAGCGGGCATTCGTTGAGCCGCTTGCGGCAATCCGCCATGCGGCCGCGGTCGCGCCCGATCATCTCGACATAGGCGAGAAGATGGTGGCCGAACGTGACGGGCTGGGCGATCTGCAGATGGGTATAGCCCGGCATCACCGTTGCTGCGTGGCGCTCGGCCTGCGCGATCAGCGCCGCCTGCAGCGCCTGCATGTGGCGCTCGGCGCGGTCGATGGCGGCGCGCAGCCAGAGCCTGATGTCGGTGGCGATCTGGTCGTTGCGCGAGCGCGCCGTGTGCAGCCGACCGGCATTGGGACCGATGATCTCGGCGAGGCGCGCCTCGATATTCATGTGGATGTCTTCGCGGTCGCGTCGGAAGGTGAAGCGGCCGCCCTCGATCTCGGCGAGGATTTGCCCTAGACCTTGGGTTATCGCCTCGCCATCTTCTGGGCTGAGGATGTTCTGGCGGACCAGCATGGCGCAATGCGCGGTCGAGCCGGCGATGTCCTCGGCATAGAGGCGCTTGTCGAAATCGATCGAGGCGTTGATGCGCTCCATGATCTCGGCCAGGCCGCCGGCGAAGCGGCCGCCCCACAGGGTGTTCGCGGCGCCGGTATTCCGCGGATTGGTCATGCGATGAAACTGCCTATCGGTCTAAATGGTGCCGTCATACTGGCTCTAGTCCTCGCTCTGCCGGCGGCCG
>DATAQP010000291.1:0-3921 GCA_036264595.1 Allostellaceae bacterium | reverse complement strand
CGGGCGGGGCAGAGCCCCGCCCCTACAGATATCCGGGGGAACCGGGGGAGGACGCGACCATGGAAAACGACGATCTGCTCTACCGCGCCAGGAAGTCGCTCGGTATCGGACTCGCCGACCATATCGACCAGCCCGACATGGCGCGCATGCGAGGCTATCGCATGGCGCGCTTTCAGGCCGAGCTACGGCGTCTCGACTATGCCGGCGCGGTGCTCTTCGACCCGATCAACATCCGCTATGCGACGGGCAGCCGAAACATGGCGGTGTGGACGCTGCACAATCCGGCGCGCTATGCCTTCGTGCCGGCCGAGGGCAAGGCGGTGATCTTCGACTTCCACGGCTGCGGCCACCTCAGCAACGGCATCGAAACGATCGGCGAGGTGCGCCCGGCGCGCTCCTGGTTCTTCTTCACCTCGGGCAGCCGGATGGCCGAGAAGGCCAAGCTGTGGGCGAGCGAGATCGTCGATCTGGTCAAGGAGCGCTGCGGCGCCAATCGCCGCATCGCCTTCGATCGTCTCGATCCGCTCGGCCTGCGCGAGCTCGAGGCAGCGGGCATCGAGATCCATGATGCGCAGGAACCCTGCGAGCTTGCCCGCGCGGTCAAATCCAACGACGAGCTCGCCTGCATGAATCACGCGATCGCCGTCTGCGAGGCGGGGATGGCGCGCATGCAGGAGGCGCTGCGCCCCGGCATCACCGAGAACGAGCTCTTCGCCCTGCTCAGCGACAGCAATATGCGGATGGGCGGCGAGTGGATGGAGTGCCGCCTCTTGTCCTCGGGCGGCCGCACCAACCCGTGGTTCCAGGAGGCGAGCGACCGCGTCGTCCGCCCCGGTGACCTCGTCAGCTTCGACACCGACCTCATCGGCCCGTTCGGCTATTGCGCCGATATCTCGCGGACCTTCCGCTGCGGCCCCGGCAAGGCGTCAGCCGCACAGCGCAAGGTCTACGGTCTCGCCATGGAGCAGATCCATTACAATATCGACCTCGTCAAGCCCGGCATCACCTTCGCCGAATTTTCCGAGAAGGCCTGGCGGATTCCCAACGCCTACGCCGCCAACCGCTATTCCTGCGTCGCCCACGGCGTCGGCTTGTGCGACGAGTGGCCGAAGGTCGCGCATCTCCAGGATCTCGCACGCTCGGGCTATGACGGCATGCTTGAGGAGAACATGACGATCTGCATAGAGAGCTATATCGGCGAGGAGGGCGGCGCCGAGGGCGTCAAGCTCGAGCAGCAGGTGCTGGTTACGGCGAACGGCCCGCAGGTGCTGACGACCTATCCCTTCGAGGAGACATTGTTCGGCTAGGGGCGTAAGAGTGGTCGAACCGATCGTCTTCGGCGCTCCCTACAGCGTCTATGTTCGGATCGTGCGGCTGGCTCTCGCCGAAAAGGGTGTCGCCTATCGGCTGGTCGACATCGACGTCTTCGCGCCGGGTGGGCCGCCGCCCGACTATCTCGTCCAGCGCCATCCCTTCGGCCGCATCCCGGCTCTCGAGCATGACGGGTTCCGCCTCTATGAGACCGGCGCGATCGCCCGCTACGTCGATGAAGCCTTCGCCGGGCCGCGGCTGCAGCCATCGGATCCGCGCGGCCGCGCGCGCATGAACCAGATCATCGGCGTGCTCGACAATTATGCCTACCGGACGTTCGTCTGGGACATATTCGTCGAACGCGTTCGGGCGCCTGCCCAGGGGCTGCTGGCGAACGAGACGCGCATCGCTGCGGCCTTGCCGAAGGCCCAGACCTGCCTTGCCGCGCTGGTCGATCTGATGGCCGGCGGTCCCTATCTCGCCGGCTCCGCACTGAGCTTGGCGGATCTCTATGCGGCGCCGATGTTTATCTATTTTCGCATGGCGGAAGAGGTAGCCACGCAGTTGCGCCAGGCGCCGGCGCTCGCCGCCTGGCTCACCCGGATGGATCAGCGCGCGAGCATTCGCGCGACGCGCTCGCCGATCGAGCCCACGCTGTAGCGGATAGGCGATCCAGCGCAGCGTCCGCCTGGGATGGATTGCGGTTCTGCGTCCTATTATAAGCAATAACCGGCGACCCCGAACGTTGTTGCTGTGTAATGGGCCAGGACCAGACCATCTCATCCGA
The DNA here is from genome assembly GCA_036264595.1 of Allostellaceae bacterium. GTDB lineage: Bacteria > Pseudomonadota > Alphaproteobacteria > ATCC43930 > CGMCC-115725 > URHD0088. The sequence goes on along the minus strand of DATAQP010000291.1, from coordinate 1,823 downwards.
CCCGCTTTTCATCCATTCCGCGCTGGGGCGCGCCGGCTACGGCGCCAGCCCGGCGGATGTCGCCTGGGTCCGCAAGAACGGCTTTCCCGGCTGGGTCGAGGCGCAACTTGTACCGCGCGAGCCGGAGGACACCGCCTGCCACGAGCGTCTGGCCCGACTCCAGATGCGGATCAAATACGCCGCCAACGACAAATGGCCGGCAGTCGACGAGTTGCGCCCGCTCGCCACGCTCGACCAGCCGATAGAGGCGCTCTGGCCGCTGATGACGCGACGCGCCGAGATGGATGGCGCCGAGCGCCGCCGGCCGCGCGACGAGATCGTCGCCGCGACGATCCTGCGCGCCGTGCACAGCAAATGGCAGCTCCGCGAGGTGCTGTGCAATTTCTGGCACGACCATTTCAATGTCGACGCCTTCTCCAACGAGGCCATCGCCGTCGCGTTGCCGGTCTATGATCGCGAGGTCATCAGGGCGCATTGCCTCGGCAATTTTCGCCCCTTCCTCGAGGCGGTCGCAACCAGCGCAGCGATGCAATACTACCTGTCGAACCGCTCGTCGCGTGCCGGCGCGGCCAACGAGAACTACGCGCGCGAGCTCTTCGAGCTGCACACGCTCGGCCGCGCCGCCTATCTGAACGACCGCTACGATCGCTGGCGCGACGTGCCGGGCGCGCTCAAGGGCGCGCCGACCGGCTATATCGACCAGGACGTCTACGAGGCGGCGCGGGCCTTCACCGGTTGGACGATCGAGGACGGCACATCGATCGATGGCCGCCGCAAGCTGCCCGAGACGGGCCGTTTCTCTTATGTCGAATCCTGGCATGACGGCTATCAGAAGCGCGTGTTGGCGCACGAGTTCGACGCCTTCGCGGCGGCGATGGTCGATGGCCGCAAGGTCCTCGACCTGGTCGCCGACCACCCGGCGACCTCACGTTTCCTGGTGACGAAACTGTGCCGCAGATTCGTCGGCGAGCCGCCGCCCGAGCGGCTGATCGGCGCCGCTTCCGACGCGTGGCGACAATATCGTAAGGCGCCGGACCAGATCGCTCGCGTCGTCCGCCTCATCCTGCTGTCGCCTGAATTCGCCGCGGCGCGCAACGCAAAGGTGCGACGGCCGCTGGCACTTGCCGCTGCTTTCGCGCGCGGTGCCGGCATCGACCTCGTGCCGACGGAGGGGCTGGCCAATGAGATCGCCAATGCCGGCCAGCGCCTCTTTGGCTGGCCAGCGCCGACCGGACTGCCCGACGAGCGCGGCTTCTTCCTCGGGACGACGGCGCTGCGGCGACGCTGGAACATCGTGCTCGGCATCGCCGAGAATTACTGGGCAACCGGCCCTTGGGAACCATCGCGCTCGCTCGCCGGCAGGCCGCCGACGCCACGCGCCGCGGTGAACTATTTCCTTGCGGCGCTGAACAGCGCCGCCGGCCCGGTCGTCGCCGATGCCATCATCGCCGGCGCCGGCTGGCCTGCCGACCAGCCGCTCGGCTTTTCCGGCAAGCCCGATACCGAGAAGCGCCTGGCGCGCCTTGCCGCGCTCTGCGCGATGGCGCCGGCGTTTCAGGAGGCATGAGGAAGCGATGATCAGCGCAAGGCGCCGGGACGTGCTGCGGGCTGGCCTCGCCGCCGGATTGAGCCTCGGGCTTGACGGGTTTTTGCCGCTCCCCGGCCTGCGACGCCTCGCCTTCGCGGCCGTGCCGGCAAGCGCGCGCGGCCTCCTCGTCGTCGTCCACCAGCGCGGCGGCTGCGACGGGCTCAATTTGATCTCGCCGGCCAGCGATGCGGATTTCGTTGCCGCCCGCGGTTCGGATCTGCGCGTCGCCACCGAT
>DATAQP010000358.1:0-12383 GCA_036264595.1 Allostellaceae bacterium | reverse complement strand
AGGCCGCCGGGATCGTGAATCAGCAATCGTGCATTGTCGACCGAGACGCCGGCCAGCTCGGCGAAGGCCGCTTCGAGGAAGGCGAGATCGCCGAGGCAGAGGGTACGCAGGATGAGCGAGGCGGTAAGCCGGCCATTGGCGTTGAGCTGGTGCGCTAGGCGCTCGGCATCGCCCTCCGGCACGCCGGCAGACAGCAATCCCGCGGTGGCGCGCTCGCGGATCTGCAGGATGAGATCGCTAGCAACACTGTTCGGCAGATCGTGCCGCTTGACCAGGGTCTGGCGGAGTGAGTCGGAAGCCAGGGCGAGGAGGCGCTCGAGCACCACCGCCGGCAGCACTTTGCGCCCGGCCAGCGGCGTGTGGATGGCGGCATCGTCCGGGTAGCGCTCGACGACCCGACGCAGGATGTCGGTGCTGAGCTCGGCCCCATCATTGCCGACGAGGCGGGCCACCGCAGCAGGATTCGACGCATCTACGATCGCTTTGGCGACCGGGGCAGTCACGGCGGCGCGAGCGGCAATCGCCACCTGCTTGCCCGGCCCGCCCTGGCGGATGATCTCGATCAGATCGGCATCGGTCAGCACCAGCGAATGCTGCAGCATGGGCAGCGCGACGGCGTCGATATCGCGCGCCAAGGCGAGGGCGACATCATGCGGCAGATCGCGCGAATCCTTGAGATGCTCCGAGAGAGCCTGGCGTACGCGTTGTGCTGCATCATGCGCCAGGGCGCGAAAGATATCTTCGGCAAGACGGCGTTCCGCCGCAGTCAGGGTGCCGGTCTCGAATTCCTTGGCAAGCACAGCCGCCATGTCGGCCCGCGAGCTCGCGGAGGGGTCGGCAAGCAGCCGCTCGACATCCGATTTCGCCAGAAAGCCTGCCATTCGGCGCGCCGCCTCGTCGTGGTTGCAGTCAAAGTCCGGCTGAAAACCGGTTTGTCACGCTGCATTCTGACCGCGAGCGATTAAGAGTTTGTAAATCTTCCGGCGCCGCGCCGTCAGGCGGCGCGGCGGAGCGCGAGAGCGACCTGGCCGATCTGCTCGTCGAGGTCGACATCGGCCACCGAGGTCACTTCGAGCCGGCGATCCTCGAAGACGTGGATCTTGCCGCGATGGCGACGGCGCCAATTCATGATGGCGGCGTCGCGCGCATGCAGCAGCTCGGCCATCTGCGGCGCGAACAGGCGGAACATCGCCGACAACCAACGGTTGAGCGGCCAGGATGGTCGCGCCAAGTCGACGACGAAGCGATCGAGCATGGCGCAGACATCGGTCGCCGCATACCAGGTCTCGCCGGTGACCCAGCGATTGGTGGTGAAGAGGCGGACCGGCGCGCCGTTGCGCCCCATGGCGATGGCGACAAGATGGCTCAGCTTGTCGTTGTTGCCGCCCTGATTCGGTTGCGCCACCGGGGCAAGCGGCGGATCGTCGGGCTGCGCCGGCGCATTGGCGATGGCGAGCTCGGGGAGCATCAGCGGCATGGTTCCGGAGGGCATGCCGCGCGGCCGCAGGAAGGTGTGAAAATGACCGTGCTCGTCGCCGCCGCGCAGCTGCGGCGGATGGGCGTGATAGTAGTATTGCGCGTGGCTTTCGGGGTCGTAGACGTCGCCTTCGGGATAGTGGTTCCATTCGTAGAAGACACTACCCCCGCGCAGCGTCTCGCCGACGACGGTGTCGCCGGTCTTGTGCAGCACCCGCTCGCACTCGCGGATCTCGTCGCCGGCCGCCGCCATCGCGGCGAGTCGGGCGCGGCTTAGCTTGCTGAAATCGACCATCGCCTCGTTCGTTCGCAGACGCCGATATGTACCATAGCGAGTCGCGCTGGCAAGTCTCGGCAGAACGACATCTGCTGTGCGCCTTAGCGCGGGCCGATGTCCTGCGCCATGGTGCGCAGCGTCCAGGTGACCAGCCGCTTCATGACGCTGCCGAGCGCCTCGTTATAGGCCTCGACGATCGAGTCCATGTTGTTCAGCGCGGCGGTTTCTTGCGCCTCGGCGATGTCTTCGCCGATGATCGATCGCTCCGGCATCTTGATCAGGCGGACGAGCAAGCGCACCAGCACGGTCGGCGGCGCCTCGCCGTTCTGGTAGCGCGCCTCGAAACGGCGCAGCTCGGGCATCAGGATGTAGTCGGCGCGCAACACGGCCGAATCGCGCGCCAGCGACGGGATCTTGCCGGTCTGCTCGAAGGACTCGATGAGCAGGGATTGCACCATCGCCGGCGCCCGGTCGCTCCATGCCGCGTTGGCAAAATAGTCAATCGTCGTCGGCGAGCGGGTGAGCGCAACGCGCGCGGTATCGATCTCCGCCGGCGCGATCGGGGTGTCGACGAGGAGCTGGCGAGACACCTGCGGCAGATCGGCCGGAAAGGTCGTCTTGCGCATCAGCACATAGAGCTGCGGCGGCGCGCCGGTTCCCGGGATCAGCCCGGCACATGACGTCGCGGCCGGCACCAGGGCTAGAGACGCAAAGCGCAGCAGCGTGCGACGGTCGATGGGGGTTGAGATCATCGCGGTCGGTATCCTTCGCGGCGGTCGCCAAAGAGGAAGCGAGCGGGGTCGCGCTCGAGCTGATCGGCAACTCGCGTTAGCTCGAGGATGAGCGCCCGCGAATCGGTCAGCAATTGCTGCGCCTGGCCAAATCCGGTCTGCGTGAAATCGCGCAACGCGCCGCGATTCTCCTGCACGACGGCATCGAGATGGGCGGTCAGCGCGGTAAGGTTCTTCGCCGACTGGTTGAGCTCCTGGATCGCCCGTGTCGAGCGGTCGGTGATGCCGTCGCGCGCGTTGAGCGCCTGATCGAATTCCGTCATCAGCGACTTGGCTGCCGTCGCCGCGCCGCGCACCTCGGTCATAGCCGCGCTGGCATCCGCCATGATCGTGTCGATCTGGTTTTCGTTGCCGGCGATCGTGTTGGTGAAGGTGTTGATGTGACCGAGCGTCTGGGTGATCGCCGCCAGGTTCTCGTCGCTCAGCACGAGTGCCAGGCGGTCGGCGACGAGCGTCGCGCGCTTGAGCAACTCGGGCGCGCTCGTCACCACCTCCTCGAGCCGCGACGGCTTGGAAGCGATGATCGGGTAGCGCTTGTCGTCGCGCTTCTGCAGGTCGGGGCTGGCGTTGCTGCCGCCGGTGATCTGAACGAAGGCGAGGCCGGTGATGCCCTGTGCATCGAGCTCGGCAACCGCGTCCTCCTTGATCGGCGTCGCCGAATCGATCTCGATGCGCACGCGGATGCGCTCGACATTCTCGGGATCGAGGCGGATGTTGAGGACGCGGCCGATTGCCACCCCCTTGTAGCGCACCACCGCACCGTCGCTCAGTCCGCTTACCGAGCCCCTGAAATAGATGTCGTAGATCGCGCCCTCGCGCTGAAACTGGCCGCCGACGAGCCAGATCACCGCGACGAACGCAGCGGCCAGTACGACGACGACGAAGGCGCCGACAAGGACGTAATGCGCACGCGTTTCCATCTAGGAGGACTCCTTGGCCGCGGCGAGCGCTGCACGCCCACGCGGTCCGTGGAAATATTCGTGAATCCAGGGATGCTCGTCGCCCAGCATGTCGGCCATCGTACCAACTCGCGTGCGCTTGTCGACGAGCGCCGCGATGCGGTCGGCGATCGTGTTCAAGCTGTCGATGTCATGGGTGACGAGGAAGACGGTAAGCCGCATGCTGCGCTGCAAGTCGGCGATGAGACTGTCGAAATCGGCCGCGGCGATCGGATCGAGCCCGGCTGTCGGCTCGTCGAGGAAGAGCAAGGCGGGGTCGAGCGCCAGGGCACGCGCCAGCCCGGCGCGCTTGCGCATGCCGCCCGACAATTCCGAGGGATATTTCCGCGCCGCATCGGGTGGCAGGCCGACCATCGCGATCTTCACGGCGGCGATCTCGTTTAGCAAGGCGCTCGGCAGGTCGAGATACTCGCGCAACGGCACCTGAATGTTCTGCGCGACAGTCAAGGAGCTGAACAGAGCGCCATCCTGGAACAATACACCGAATGTCGACTCGAGCCGATGCAGCGCCGCGGCATCGATCCTCGTCGGATCCTCGCCGAATATCTCGATCCGGCCCGCGGTCGGCCGAATGAGGCCGACGATCGTGCGCAGCAGGACCGATTTGCCGGTGCCCGAGGCGCCGACTATCCCCATTACTTCGCCGCGCCGCACCTCGAGGTCGAGATCGTGGAAGATCACCTTGCCGCCGAGACGGGTTTCCAGGCCGCGCAGACGGATCGCCGGCGTCCCGGCCGCCCCGTCGAGGGTGGGCTCAGATCTTGAGGTAGCTGAAGATGATGGAGAAGGCGGCATCGGCGATGATGATCAGAAAGATCGATTCGACAACCGAACGCGTCGTAAGTCGGCCGACACTCTCGGCACTGCGTGAGACGCGCAGCCCCTCGTAGCATCCGATCAACGCGATGATGCCGGCGAAGGCCGGCGCCTTCAGCACGCCGATCCAGAACGTCCAGCCCGGCAGCGGCGAGCGGAGCTGGCGCAAGAAGCCCGGAATGGTGATATCGAGCGTCGCCCAGCACATGATGGCGCCGCCGAGCAGACCCATGATATTGGCGAAGAAGGCGACCAGCGGCAGGGTCAGCAGCAGGGCGAAGAGCCGCGGCAGCACCAGCACCTCGATCGGATCGAGGCCGAGCACCTGCATGGCGTCGACCTCCTCGTTAACCTTCATGGTGCCGATCGCCGCGGTGAAGGCGCTGCCCGAGCGGCCGGCGAGGATGATCGCGGCAAGCAGCACGCCGAGCTCGCGCAGGATGGCGATGCCGAGCAGATTGACGGTGTAGATCTCGGCACCGAACTGCCGCAGCTGGTCGGCGCCCTGGAAGGCGAAGACGACGCCGACCAGTAAGGAGAGCAGCCCGACCACGGGCAGCGCATCGACGCCGGTCTGCTCCATATGGTTGACCAGGGATATGAGGCGTAGCCGGCTTGGGTGACGGAGGATACGCAAGGCGGTGATACAGACGAGGCCGAGAAAACTGAGCAGTTCGGCACCGCGCGCAATCTGCGCGACGGTGACCCGGCCGATCCGCGCCACGAGGTCGCCGAACCGCCGCGGCGGCGGATGGAGCACTGTCGGGAGCGTCTTGCCGCTCTCCGAAACCTGCCGCATCAGCGGCTCGAACACCGGGGCGAGATTCTCCACGGCGACCGTCCAGCCTGCTGCCGTAAGCTCCTGCTGGGTGCGCAGTACGAGCCATGCGCCGGTCGAATCGAGAACCTCGATTTTCGTCAGATCGAGGACCAGCGAGCGGATATCAAGCGCCGCGAGGGCGCGCAACTGCCGATCGAGGTCACGTGAAGCGGTGACGACCCAGTTGCCGCCCGCCGCCACGATAAGCCGGTCCCCGGCCCGTGATGTGCTGATCCAGCCCGCGGCCGCGGCCATCCGGTACTCGACTCCAAATTTATCGATCAACCCCCAGATCGAGAAAGAGCTTAGCACGCGTAGGGGCAAAATGGGGCAAAGGAAAAGCGGGGCGACCCGACGCTGGGCCGGCTGGGCGGTCAAACCAAAAGATGCTGTCGCCGCCCGACAAACCGATTAAAGTGCCGCCGTCCCCGCGATTTCAGCCAGAAAGCGACGATGAACCTCAAGCAGCATATTCGCAGCGTGCCGGACTTCCCTAAGCCGGGCATCCTCTTCTACGACATCTCGACCCTGCTGGCGCATCCCGTCGCCTGGCGCACCACCGTGCATCGCCTGACCGAGGCTCTGCAGGTTTATGAACCGGATCTGCTCGTCGGCATCGAATCACGCGGCTTCCTGGTCGCCGCGCCGCTCGCCTACAGCATGCAGCGCGGCTTCGTCATGGTGCGTAAGCGGGGCAAGCTGCCGGGGGCGACGATCCCGCTGACCTATGATCTCGAATATGGCAGCGACACGATCGAGATCCAAGCCGACGCGATCAAGCCGGGCAGCCGCGTCGTCATCCTCGACGATCTGCTTGCCACCGGCGGGACGATGGCGGCGGCGATCGCGCTGTGCCGCGGCGTCGGTGCCGAGGTTGTCGCCGCCGCCTGCCTCATCGAGCTGAGCTTCCTCGGCGGCCGCGAGCGAATCGATGTCCCCTTCACCTCGATGATCGCCTACGAGACCTAGGCTACCGTCTCCTCGCCGGACCATCCGACGCGCCGGGCGATGACGGCGTATAGCGGATCGCCGGCAGGCGGCCGGCGGCAGCCCTGGTCGGGATTACAGCAGGCGATGTTGTCCCAATTGCCGGCCTCGGCGAGGTAGCAGCCGATCAGGCGCAGATGGCCGACATCGTCGAGCAGGCGCCAGCAGGCGATCGCCTTGGTAGCGAAGCAGCGATCGGAATAGGTGATGACCAGCGGCGCTGTCGGGCGCAGCACGCGGCCGACCTCGCGCAGCACCTCGACCGGCCGCACCAGATACTGGATCGAGACGCAGATTGCGGCGCCGTCGAATGTCGCGTCGGCGAAGGGCAGGCGTGGCTCGCGATTGAGGTTCTGGACGTACCATTCGTCGAGGAACGGGTTTTCGGCCAGCTCCTCGGCGTTCATGCCGACCCCGACGACACGCGCATATTCGATCTCGGGCGGTAGGTGGCTCACCCAGCTCGACATGAGATCGAGTATGGCGCCGCCGGGCGGGAAATGGCGGCGATAGAGATCGGTGACCGCGGCGATCGCCGCCTCGTCGATATGGGTGACAAAACGCGCCTCGCGGTAGAACGCCTCGTCGGGCCCCTCGTCCAGGCGCCGGAAGGCTTCACCGGGAAACGGGGCGGGAGAACTGGTCATGCCAGGCGGTCCTGCTTACTGCCATCGCACAAATAGGGAGCAGACGCCGGCTTGCCTACGGCTCTGCCGGCCGGGGGAGCAAATTTTTATGCCACCAAACCACCTTCCTTGCTGCGCCGCAGCGTAAGCCAGCAGGCGACCAGCATCGGGACGACACGACGAGGACGAAGATCGTCGCCAGGGCATTGATCTGCGGGCTGACGCCCAGCCGGACACTGGAGAAGATGATCATCGGCAGCGTCGTCGAGGCCGGGCCGGAGACGAAGCTGGCGATGACGAGATCGTCGAGCGACAAGGTGAAGGCGAGCAGCCAGCCGGTGACCAGCGACGGCGCGATCACGGCAGGGTGATGGCGAGCAGCACCTTCCAGGGCCGCGCCCGAGCGCCGCCTCCTCGAGCGAGCGGTCGAAGGCGGCAAGCCGCGCCTGTACGATGACGGCGACGAAAGCCATGCCGAAGGTGGCATGGGCAAGCACGATGGTCTCGATGCCGCGCCCGGCCGGCCAGCCAATCCAGTCCTCGAGCGCGACGAAGAGGAGCAGCAGCGAGAGGCCGGTGATGACCTCGGGCATGACGAGCGGTGCCGTCGCCATGAAGACGAAGAGGGTGCGGCCGGCAAAGCGGCGCTGCTGTGCCAGGGCGAAGCCGGCGGTGGTGCCGAGGATGAGGGCGAGGCTGGCCGACAACGCGGCGATCTCCAGGCTGAGCGAGGCGGCGCCGCGTATGGCGTCGTTGTCGAGCAGCTCGCCATACCAGCGGGTCGAGAAACCGGCCCATACGGTGACCAGGCGCGAGGCGTTGAACGAGTAGACGATCAGCGAGACGATCGGCGCGTAAAGGAAAAGATAGCCGAGCACCAGCACGGCGGCGAGCAGGCCGAGTCGCGGCACCGACCTCGCTCCTGCCATCATGCCGTCGCCTCGGCATGGCGGAGGGCGCGCTGCGCCAACGCGATCGGAGCGACGAGCAGGACCAGCATGGCGATCGCCACCGCGGAGGCCACCGGATCGCGATTGGTGAAGAACTCGTCCCACAGCACCTTGCCGATCATCAGCGTGTCAGGTCCGCCGAGCAGATCGGGAATGACGAACTCACCGACCGCCGGAATGAAGACGAGGAGGCAGCCGGCGGCGATGCCGGGCAGCGAGAGCGGCAGCGTCACGGCGAGAAAGACGCGGAACGGTCGGCAGCCGAGATCGGCCGCCGCCTCCCGCAGCGCCGGATCCATCCGCTCGAGCGTCGCGTAGAGCGGCAGGATCATGAACGGCAGATAGGAATAGACGAGCGCAAGCTCGACCGAGAAGACGTTGTTGAGCAGCGGTAGCGGCTGATCGACGATGCCCGATGCCAGCAGCAGGTTGTTGATCAGCCCGTTGGTCTTGAGGATGCCGATCCAGGCATAGACGCGGATGAGGAAGCTCGTCCAAAACGGCAGGATGATGAGCATGAGGAGAGGATTGCGCCAGCGTGCCGGCGCTGGCGCAATGGCATAGGCCATCGGGTACCCGAGCAGCAGGCAGAGCGCTGTGGCGCCGCCGGCCAAGGCGAGCGAGTTGAGATAGTTGCGGATATAGAGGCTGTCGCCGAGCAGAAGGCCGTAATTGCCAAGATTGACGTTGAATGTCGGCACGAGACCGTCGGCGAAGCTGAGCGGCGGGGTATAGGGCGGAATCCCGATGGCGCTTTCGCCGAGGCTGATCGCCGCGACGATGGCGAAGGGCGCGAGGAAGAGGACGAGCAGCCAAGCGTAGGGCAGGCAGAGCGCCAGCCGGCCGGCGCCGAGGCCGCGCGATGCCGGGCTCATTCCGGCAGTATCACGGCCGATTCGGCCGGCCAGGACAAATGGACGCGCTCGCCGCGGGCGAAGGAGGGTCCAGCGAGCCGCGCCGAATTCGGCAGGCTGATCGGAGGATGGCGCCCGAGGGCAGCTCGACGCGGTAGAGCGAGAGGCCGCCGAGATAGGCGATCTCGCGCACCACGCCTTCATGAACATTGTTGCCATGCGGTCCCGGCGCACGGACGCAGGGCGACGGTTATCGGGGCGCCCGCCCGCATTGCCAGGCCGCAGACGCGAAACTGACCGACCGCGGGCGAGTCGACGACCAGAACACCGTCGCGCGTCTGCTGCACCTCGCCGGACAGGAGATTGACCGCTCCGATGAAATCGGCGACGAAGCGCGAGCCGGGCGCCTCGTAGACTTCGCCCGGCGCGCCAATCTGGCACAGCCTTCCCCCGCCATGACGGCGATACGCGAGGCCATCGTCATCGCCTCGGCCTGATCGTGCGTGACCACGATGAAGGTGATGCCGAGGCGCTCCTGAACGCCGACGAGTTCGAACTGCGTCTGCTCACGGAGCTTGCGGTCGAGCGCGGCAAGCGGCTCGTCGAGCAGCGGCAGCTTAGGCTGCTTGATCAAGGCGCGCGCCAGGGCAACACGCTGCCTCTGTCCGCCGGAGAGCTGACTCGGCTTGCGTCCGCTGAAATCGGTCATCTGCACCAGATCGAGCATGGCGGCAACGCGCTCGCGTAGCGCCGCCTTGGCGACGCCTTCCTGGCGCAGACCGAAGCCGACATTCTGCGCGACGCTCATATGCGGAAAGAGCGCGTAGGACTGGAACATCATGTTGACCGGGCGGGCATAAGGCGGCACGCCGGTCATATCGACGCCATCGATCAGGATGCACCCGGCATCCGGCGTCTCGAAGCCGGCGAGCAGGCGCAGCAATGTCGTCTTGCCACAGCCGGAAGGGCCAAGCAGGGCGAAGAACTCGCCGCTTTCGACGGTCACCGAGACATCGTCGACGGCGGCGAAGGCGCCGAAGCGCTTGGTTACCCGGTCGACGACGAGATGGGGCATCGCGCCCGAGCGGGACTGCTCAGCTTCCCGATTTCAGCTTGGTCCAGGCGCGCGTGCGGGCGCGCTCGTATTCGGCCGAAGCCGGCTTGTCGACGAAGAACTTGGCGCGCACCGCGTCGGGCGGATAGACGCTGGGATCGTTGCGGATGTCCTCGTCGACCATGTCGGTGGCGAGGGCGTTGGGATTGGGATAGCCGACAGCGTTGGTGATCGCGGCGACGACTTCCGGCCGCAGGATGAAGTCGATGAAGAGATGCGCATTGTCGGGATGCTTCGCGCTTGCCGGGATGGCCATCATATCGGTCGAGAGCTGCGCCCCTTCCTTGGGGATTGTGTAGGCGATCTCGATGCCGTTCTTCGCCTCGGCAGCGCGGGTGCGCGCCTGGACGATGTCGCCGGAATAGCCGAGCGAGATGCAGAGATCGCCGTTGGCGAGGTCGTTGATGTATTGCGAGGAGTGGAACTTCTTTACGTAGGGGCGGATCTTGCTGACGACGGCCACCGCGGCCTCGAGATCGGCCGGCGCCTTGCTCGTCGGATCGCGGCCGATATAGGCGAGCACCGCCGGGAAGACGTCGAGAGCGCTGTCGAGCAGGGAGATGCCGCAGGGCGCGAGCTTCTTGGCGATCGCGGGGTCGAAGATCATCGCCATGCTGTCGAGTGGCGCGTCGTCGCCGAGCGCCGCCTTGATCTTGGCGGCGTTGTAGCCGAAGCCGGTGGTGCCCCAGAGATAGGGCACGCCGTAGAGATTGTCCGGATCGGCGACCGCCTGGTTGGTCAGGATCTGCTTGTCGAGATTGTCGTAATTCTTGAGCTTCGCCTTGTCGAGCTTGCGATAGACCTTGGCCTTGATCTGACGGGCGAGAAACGGGCTCGCCGAGGGCACGACGAGATCGTAGCCCGACTTCCCCGCCAGCAGCTTGGCCTCGAGCACCTCGTTGCTGTCATAGACGTCGTAATTGACCTTGATCCCAGTCTCGGCCTCGAATTTCGACACCGTCTCGGGGGCGATATAATCCGACCAGTTGTAGATATTGAGGACCTTCTCCTCGGCAGCGACGCCGGGCAAGGACACAGCTGCGGCCACAACGGCAAAGCTCGCCGCGCTCAGCAAAATTCTCATTCGATTCCCCGCTCAGCCGAACCGTCCCGCGCTGGGCGCTGTGTCCGGCACCCGGCGGAATTCAGCTGGGAGAGACCGCAAGAGTCAATCCCGCGTGGAGCCTCGCGTTCCGCCCGAAGATCACGTGTTGGGACGGTGCCGCTTCTTCTCTTCGCCCGCCCCCGCGTCATCCGACTTGCCGGCGCGGTCGGGATCGAGCTGCGGATTGCCGGTGCGGATGCCGGATTTCGTCGGATTGACGTGCGCTGCCCGCCGATTCCGCTCGTCATCGCTGCGCTTGGAGTTTCGCTCGTTCATCGCCTGCTCTCCGTTTCCGTCCTACCCCTGAAACGTCGGCGCGGCGTACGGGGTTCCGGATCAAGCGAGATGGCAGGCGGCATGGTGCCCGGCGGCGACCTCGCGCAAAACGGGAGCTTCGGCGCGGCAGATCGCCAGCGCCAGCGAGCAGCTCCCGGCATAAGGACAGCCTGGCTCACCGCCCTCCGTCGCCCGCGCGACGATCGTGCCGCGGCGGCCGCGGCGGCGGCGCCCGGCGACGAGGCCCGGAACCGCGTCCTTGAGTGCCTTCGTATAGGGGTGACGCGGCGCCGCGAGGATGGCGGCTGTCGCCCCCGCCTCGACGACGGCGCCGCGATACATCACTGCGAGCCGTTCGGTGACATAGTCGACGACGGCAAGGTCGTGGCTGATCAGCAGATAGGTGACGTCATGGCGCATGGCGAGGTCGCGCAGCAGGTTGAGCACTTGAGCCTGGACCGAGACGTCGAGCGCCGAGACCGGCTCGTCGGCGACGATCAGCCGCGGCCTCGTGATGAGGGCGCGGGCGATGGCGATGCGCTGGCGCTGACCGCCGGAGAACTCATGCGGATATTTCGTGCCGTCGCCGCGCCTGAGCCCGACCGATTCCAGCGTCTCGGAGACGAGATCGTCTGATGCCGCCTTGTCTTCTTGCACCGCCGCGAGCGGCTCGGCAACGATGCGAGCGATCGTCTGCCGTGGATCGAGCGAGCCATACGGGTCCTGGAAGATCATTTGAAAATGGCGCCGCAGTGCGCGCAACGCCGCCGGCGGCAACGCGTTGAGATCCCGTCCCTGGAAGAGGACATGCCCGCCATCCGGTCGCTCCAGCGCCATGACGAGACGCGCCAGCGTCGATTTGCCGGACCCCGATTCGCCGACGATGCCGAGGCTGCTACCGGCTTCCACCTCCAGGCTGACACCCCGCAAAGCAACGACGTCGTCCGGCCGCCGCCAGGGCAGCATGCGGGGGCGCGGATAGCGGCGGACGAGCGCCTTCACTTGTAGCAGCGGCAGGCTCACGCCCCCCCCTCTTCGCGCGCCACGTCGAGCCTTATGCAGGCGGCACCATGGCCGGGACCCACCGACAGCAGCGGCGGCGGCGCCGCGCAGCAGGCGGGGACGCTGAGCCGGCAGCGATCGGCGAAGCGGCAGCCCGGCGGCAAAGCGGCGAGGTCGGGCACGGTGCCGGGAACCGGTCGCAGCGGCGCCACGCCGTCGCCGAGACGCGGTCGCGCCGCGAACAGGCCCTGGGTGTAAGGATGGGCGCGTTGCTCGAGCAAGCCCGCCACCGGCGCGTGCTCGACTACCGTGCCGCCATACATCACCAGG
>DATAQP010000332.1:0-5585 GCA_036264595.1 Allostellaceae bacterium | reverse complement strand
GACGCGCGCCGCCGCCGACCATGTCGAATATCTCGAATTGATGGAGTCGCCTGGCATGGGTGCGGCGCGGCAGCTCGGCGCCAAGCAGGGCTGGCGCGACGATCTCGACGCCCAGCGCGACGCACTCATGCAGGACGGCATGGCGGATATCGTCGCCGCGGCGCGGCGCGACATCGATGCCGGCGAGGCGCGCATGCGTACGCTGCTCGGCTGCGCCGGCGCAGCGCCGCCGCCTGCCTGCCAGGTGACGATCCGCTATCTCGCCCAGGTGATCCGCACCTTCCCGCCGACGCAGGTCTTCGCGCAATCGGTCCTCGCCTTCGAGCTGGCGCGCAGTGATCCGCGCTTCGTCGGGCTCAATCTCGTCGCGCCGGAGGACGATCCGGTGACGCTGCGCGACTATGACGTCCAGATGCACATGCTCGGGTTTCTGTCGTCGCGCTTTCCGACGGTCAAGCTGACGCTGCATGCCGGCGAGCTGACCCTCGGTCTAGTGCCGCCGGAATATCTCCGCTCGCATATCCGCGGCGCCGTCGAGATCGCCGGGGCGCGGCGCATCGGGCATGGCGTCGACATCATGTCCGAGGACGATCCGATCGCCCTCCTCACCGAGATGGCCGAGCGCCGCGTCCTCGTCGAGATCAACCTGACGAGCAACGACGTCATCCTCGGCGTTCGCGGCAAGGCGCATCCCTTCGAGACCTATCGCCGCTTCGGCGTCCCGGTGACCCTGTCGACCGATGACGAGGGCGTCGAGCGCATCGATCTCACCCGCGAATACCTGCGTGCCGCGTTGACCTACGATCTCTCTTATGAGGATCTGAAGACGCTGGCGCGCAACAGCCTCGAATACGCCTTCCTGTCCGGCGACAGCCTGTGGCGCAGCGTCCGGCCCTTCGCCCTGGCGGATGCCTGCGCGGCAACGCCGCTCGGCGCCGCCGATCCGCCGCCTTCTTGCCGAGCACTCCTGACGGCGAGCGAGCGAGCGCGCCAGCAATGGCGGCTCGAGGCCGATTTCGCTGCCTTCGAGGCGCTGCGCTGGGCGCCGCCTCAAAGCGGCGCGTAGATCAAGGCGAGGCATGTGATGTCGTCGGCTTGCGGGGCGCCGGCGGCGAAGCCGTCGACGCGTTCTACGATGCCCTCGACCATGGCGAGCGGCGAAGCCTGGCGCAGCGCATCAATCGCCGCTTCGAGCCGCGCCTCGCCGAACTCGGCACCGTCCTCGGTGCTCGCCTCGGTGACGCCGTCGGTATAGAGGACGAGGCGGTCGCCCGGCGCCAGCACGATCGCACGGGTCGCATACTCGGCGTCGGACATCACGCCGAGCGGCAGGCCGGTGAGGGTTAGCCGCTCGCGCGTGCCGTCGCAGCGCACCACCAGCGGCGGGTTGTGGCCGCAATTGCAATAGATGAAGGTGCCGCTGGCGAAATCGAGGACGCCGTAGACCAGCGTCACGAACATCGCCGAATCGTTGTCGGCGCTGAGCAGCGCGTTGACGCGGCCGATGCCGGCGGCGGGATCCTCGTCCTGGCGCGCGACCAGCCGGATGATAGTGCGTGTCATCGCCATGAACAGCGAGGCCGGCACGCCCTTGCCGGAGACATCGCCGATGACGATGCCCAGCCGATCGTCGCCGATGGGGAAGTAGTCGTAGAAATCGCCGCCGATCTCGCGCGCCGGCCGCATCGTCGCATGGAGCGCGACCCGGCCGCGGCAGCTGTCGCCGGGCAGCGAGGGCGGCAGCATGGCACGCTGGATGCTGGCGGCGCTCGCCATCTCGTCGTGCTGGCGGCGGCGCAAGGTGATCTGCTCGGCCATCGAGCGGAAGGTGCGGGCAAAATTCATCATCTCGGGCGCCGGGTTGAGCAGCGCGTCGAGGATCGCGGGATCGAAATCGGGCCGCTCCAGCGCCGCCAGCGCGTTGGTGTAGAAGCCGAGCGCGCGGTTGACCGTGCCGGTGTGCTCGCCGAGCTGCTGGATGATGGCGAGGAGAAGGTCGGGATTGGCGCGGCCGATCTGCAAGAGATCGGCGCGGCCGATGCGCAGGGCCTGGACCGGCTCGAGCGCCCGCACCGTCGCGGTGCGCGGCAGATTGGCGAAGGCGCCGAGCTCGCCGAGCAGGGTGTTGCACGACCGCCGGGCGAGATGGACGGGGCCGTAGCGCGTCTCGACGAGGATTTCGACCTCGCCGCCGAGCAGCAGGAACGCGGCGTCGCTCGAATCGCCCTGGCGGATCAGCGTCTCGTCGGCGGCGAAATGCGCCAGCGCGCTGCGCTCGATCAGCCCGATGATCGCCGGGGCGGGCAGATGGGCGAAGCTCGGATGCGTGCGCATCAGCTCGACGATCGCCGCCTTGTCGACGCTATTCATGGCCGGACCGTCGGGGAGGCTTAGGGGCTGGTCGACCATTCTCGCGGAGCGCCTCGCTTGAAAACGTGCGACAGCAATAGCATAGGTGCCCGCGTTTCATCGAACGATCGGCGGCTGCCGGCTTTCGACGGCGGCGCGGATGTGATAACCAAAGACGCTGAATCGGTCGTACGGCGCCGCTGGCGACAGCCTAGGAGTGACATAGCGTGATGGCGGCGGACCTCGTGCTCAGCCTCAAGAACGATCCGGCCGAGATCGCCCGCCTGGCGCCTCTGGTCGACGCGTTCTGCGCCCGCCATGGGCTTGCCGAGGCGACCGCCGCGCAGTTCAATCTCGTCCTCGACGAGGCGATCACCAACATCATCTCCTACGCCTATGAGGATGCCGGCGAGCATGAGATCAGCGTGCGGATATCGCTGACGCGCGGCGCGCTGACCGCCGAGCTGGTCGATGACGGCCGCGAATTCGATCCGCTTCAGGTCACGCCGCCCGACCTTGCGGCACCGCTCGCCGAGCGCTCGGTCGGCGGGCTCGGCGTCCATCTCATGCGCCGCCTGATGGACGACATAAGCTACCGCCGCGAAGGCGCAAGAAATCATCTCGTGCTGGCAAAGCGCATCGCATGAACGCCGCGCCAACCAAGAAGCAGTCCCGACCCGTTTGATCATCCGGAGAGCAATAATGGAACTCACGACAGTAAAGATCGGCACCGTCAGCGTCCTCGACGCCGCCGGCCGCATCGACAGCGTCACCGCCAAGTCGCTCGAGGAGAAGCTCCTCGCCCTCATCAAGGAGGCGCCGCCCGCCCTCGTCGTCGACTTCGCCAAGGTCGACTACATCAGCAGCGCCGGGCTGCGCGCTCTCCTCGTGGCGGCGAAGCAGAGCAAGGCGGCGAAGTGCAAATTCGCATTGTGCTCGCTGAAGGCGCAGGTGCGCGAGGTCTTCGACATCAGCGGCTTCGGGACCATCATCGCGATCCATCCCGACCGCGCCAGCGCGCTCGCCGCCGCAGCCTAGAGCGAGGCTCTTACGAGGGGTAGCTGGCCAGGCTGATGGTTTGCGCGCGCAGATTCTCGATCGCTGCGCGGACCGCTCGGCCGATGAGATCGAGCCGCACGATCTGGTCGATGCGGGCCTTGGAGCTCTCCAGCTCGTCGACCGAGAAGATGTGCTCGAGCAGCCCGCAGGACTGGGCCAGGGCGATGATGACGATGTCGCGGGCATCCGGAATCTCGTCGCTCATCAAGAGATTGGCGATGCGCAGCTTGACCTCCTGCTGCTCGCGATTCTCGATCAGCGGATAGCGCCGCGTGCCGAAGACCCACAGGATCTTGCTCTCCTCGCGGCGCAGGATGCCGCGCTGGATCAGCCGCTCGAGGGCGAGGTCGTAGATCTCCTGCCCGTTATGCTTGAGGAAGTCGACCCAGTCGTCGGTGCTGTGGATGCCGGGCTCGGCGACCATCTGCGCCAGGATGCCGTCGAGCACCGCCTCGCCGGTCGGCGTGCCGTCGACCACCATCAGCTTGTCGAGATCGGTGTCGATGCGGTTGCGGATGGCGAGCTCCATGAGTACCGCGCCGGCGAGAGCCGGCATCGCATCGTCCATGTTGTAGAAATGCCCCGTTTTCTCGTCATGCGAGAGCAACAGCAATTCCTCGGCGAAAGTCAGCATAAATCCCCCCCCCTCAATTCCGGCGCGGCCGGAGCGCAAGATTAGACGAAGCCTCGCGCTTTGGCGATGGCCGCGCTCGCCGCGCCGCGTCATCGTCCGGGACAGCGGCGGGCGAGGCGAATAGACTGCCGGGCAATCCGCTGTCGAGGCCGAATGAATTGAGCCCGATCCCCCGCTACCGTGCGCAGCGCGGCCCCTATATCCTCTCGGCCGGCTTCCGTCCGTTCTTCCTGCTCGCCGCCCTGTGGGCAGCGCTCGCCGTGCCGCTCTGGCTCGCCGTTTTCACCGGCGAGGGCGAGCTGCCGACCCGCTTGCTGCCGACGGTATGGCACGTCCACGAGATGGTCTTCGGCTTCGCCGCCGCCACCGTCGCCGGCTTCCTGCTGACGGCGATTCCGAACTGGACCGGCCGCATGCCGCTGCAGGGCGGACCGCTCGCCGCTCTCGTGCTGCTGTGGGTCGCCGGTCGGATCGCCGTGCTCGCCTCGGCGGCGATCGGCGCCACTGCTGCCGCCTGTCTCGATCTTGCCTTCCCACTCGCCTTTCTGGCTGTCGTCGCGCGCGAGATCCTGGCCGGGCGGAACTGGCGCAACCTGCCGATGCTTGGCGCCTTAACCCTGCTGCTCGCCGGCAATCTCCTCGTCCATCTCGAGGCGCTCGGCCTTGCCGAGACGGCTTCGCTCGGCAACCGCATCGGCGTCGCCACCCTGCTCATGCTGATCAGCTTCGTCGGCGGGCGCATCATCCCGAGCTTCACGCGCAACTGGCTCGCCAAGCAGCGCCCGGAGAGCGCCGCGCCGGCGGTATTCGACGCCTTCGATCGCGCCGTGCTGGCGACCACCGGGATCGCCCTCGTCACCTGGGTGGCGGCGCCGGACGGGGTGGCGGCGCCCTGGCTCGAGCTGGCCGCCGGCATCGCCCTCGCCATTCGCCTCGCGCGCTGGCGCGGCGCCGCGACGCTGCGCGAGCCGCTCGTCTGGATCCTCCATCTCGGCTATGCCTGGCTGGCGCTCGGCTTCGTGCTGCTCGCGCTCAGCCATGGCGTCGCCGCCCTGCCGCCGACCGCGGCGCTGCATGCGCTGACCGCCGGCGCCATCGGCACGATGACCCTCGCGGTGATGACGCGGGCGACGCTCGGCCATAGCGGGCGGCCGCTGGTCGCCGGGCCGGGCACGACGACGATCTACGCGCTGGTGACGATGGCAGCGGTGCTCCGCCTCTTCGTGCCCTTTGCCGGCGGCCAGACGCTCGCCGCGCTCGGCCTCGCCGGCGCGGCGTGGAGCGGCGCCTTCCTGCTCTTCGCGGCGCTCTATCTGCCGGCCTTCACCCAGGCCCCGCTCGGCAAGAGCGCGAAGACGCTGCCGCAGGGTCGCAGCAGCCACTAGGTCTGGTGGCCCGTCCTGCAATTTGCAGTCGGAATGCAGGAGGCGGTTCTAGATGTCGTGTGTGCCCTTCGCCCACTGCTGCCTCATTGCGAGACGCTCTCGCGACGAAGCTGGATCGCTTTGCTGCGCTCGCCATGACGATGGGAACTCGTACTCTT
>DATAQP010000293.1:0-2025 GCA_036264595.1 Allostellaceae bacterium | reverse complement strand
CCGCTGCTCAATGACTACGCCGATGCCGTCGTCTCCTCGATCCACGAGCATGACGGCGACGTCCTGAAGCTGATCGGCGACGGCACGCTGGCGATCTTCAAGGGCGACGATCTCGGAGTGGCCTGCCGCTCGGCGCTCGAGGCCGTCGCCACCGCCCGCTCGCGGGTCGACGCTCTCAACGGGCGTCGCCGCAGCGACGCGCTTCCGACCACCGACATATATCTCGGCCTCCATGTCGGCGAGGTGTTCTACGGTAATGTCGGCAGCAGGGATCGGCTCGACTTCACCGTCGTCGGCCCTGCCGTCAACGAGGCGAGCCGGATCGCCGCGATGTGCCGCTCGGTCGATCAGGAGGTGCTGCTCTCCGCCGCCTTCGCCGGCTCCTGCGGCACGGCGCGGGATCGCCTGATCTCGGTCGGCCGCTACGCCCTGCGCGGCGTCGGCCAGCCGCAGGAGCTCTTCACCCTCGAGCCCGATCCCAATAGCGGCTGAAGCGCAGCGGCGCCACCATGTTCAACCTGCCGACGACGGCGACTGCGCCATTCTGCCCGAGCGAGGTGCGCGGGACGGTCGCCGTCCCTTGGCGCGGTCCGACGTGGCAGAAAATCCTGCGCTTCGCCGGCCCGGGCCTGCTCGTCTCGATCGGCTACATGGACCCCGGCAACTGGGCGACCGACATCCAGGCCGGCGCGGAGTTCGGCTACGACCTGCTCTTCGTCGTCGTGCTGTCGAGCCTCGCCGCCATTGTCCTGCAATGCCTGAGCGCGCGGCTCGGCATCGCCACCGGCAAGGATCTCGCGCTTCTGTCACGCGAGAATTTCTCGCTGCCCGTCAGCCGTTTCATGTGGCTGCTCGCCGAGATCGCCATCATCGCCTGCGACCTCGCCGAGGTGCTCGGCGGCGCCCTCGCCTTCAAGCTGCTGCTCGGCGTGCCCTTGATCGTCGGCATCCTGCTCACCGTCTTCGACACGCTGGTCGTGCTCGGCCTCAAGGGCCAGGGCTTCCGTCAGCTCGAGGCGATCATCCTCGCTCTCGTCGCGACGATCGGCCTCTGCTTTGCCGCCGAGCTCGCCCTGCTTCAGACCGATTGGGGCGCGGTCGCCCGGGCGCTGGTGCCGTCGCTCGCCACGCTGTCGCGCGAGGAGCCGCTCTATCTCGCCATCGGCATCCTCGGCGCGACCGTGATGCCGCATAATCTCTATCTGCATTCCTCGATCGTCCAGACGCGAGTGGCGGGCCCCGGCGAGCGCGGCCGGCGCGAGGCGATAAACTTCACCCGCATCGACACCATCGTCACGCTGCTGCTGGCGCTGCTGGTCAATGCCGCGATCCTGATCCTGGCGGGCACGGCGTTCCACGCCTCGGGCAACACCAACGTCGCCGATATCGAGGACGCCTATCACCTTCTGGACCCGATCGCCGGAACGGCGGCGGCCAGCTTCCTCTTCGCCTTCGCGCTGCTCGCCTCGGGGCAGAGCTCGACCTTCACCGGCACGATCGCCGGCCAGATCATCCTTGAAGGCTTCCTCGATCTCGACATGCCGTGCTGGCAGCGTCGCCTAATCACCCGCGGCCTCGCTTTGGTGCCGGCGCTGGCCGGGGTGGCGCTGCTCGGCGACCACGCCGTGGGACGCCTCCTCGTCCTCAGCCAGGTCGCCTTGAGCCTGCAGCTGCCCTTCGCGCTCTATCCCCTCATCCGCTTTACCGGCAACCGTCGGCTGATGGGCGTCTTCGCCAACACGATGCTGACGACGCTCATCGCCTGGACGCTGTTCGGCGTCATCACCGCCGCCAATCTCTGGCTCGTGCTGCAGGTGGCAGGCATCGTCTGAATCGCGTCACGCCGCGAATAACGGTGCCGGATCGCGCGTCACGCGCGCCAGCCTGTCGCGGTCGAGCGCGACGCCGAGACCGGGGGCGGCAGGTATGGTGAGATAGCCCTCACCATCGAGCGCGAAGGGCGTGGTCGTGATGCCGTCGACATAGGCGCTGCCCCCGATGAACTCGACGAGATCGACATCGGGG
>DATAQP010000277.1:0-3044 GCA_036264595.1 Allostellaceae bacterium | reverse complement strand
GCGCCTGGCGGCTCTCGCTGTTCGGCGACGAGATCGAGTCGATCCATGAGATCGATCCGCTGACCGGCGAGAAGACGGCATCGCTGCAGGCGATCAAGATCTACCCGAACAGCCACTACGTGACGCCCAAGCCGACCCTGCTGCAGGCGATCGAGCAGATCAAGTCGGACCTCAAGCTTCGCCTCGCCGAGCTCCATGCCGGGGGCAAGCTGCTCGAGGCGCAGCGTCTTGAGCAGCGCACCGTCTTCGATATGGAGATGATGGCGGCAACCGGCAGCTGCGCCGGCATCGAGAACTACTCGCGCTATCTGACCGGACGGCGCGCCGGGGAGCCGCCGCCGACGCTGTTCGAGTACTTGCCGGCCGATACGCTCATTGTCGTCGACGAGAGCCATGTCACCGTGCCGCAGCTCGGCGCCATGTACAAAGGCGACTACGCGCGCAAATCGACTCTGTCGGAGTTCGGCTTCCGCCTGCCCTCCTGCATGGACAATCGGCCGCTCAAATTCGCCGAGTGGGAGGCAATGCGCGGCCAGACGATCTTTGTCTCGGCGACGCCCGGCCCGTGGGAGATGGAGCGCACCGGCGGCGTCTTCGTCGAGCAGGTCGTGCGGCCGACCGGCCTCATCGATCCGGTCTGCATCGTCCGCCCTGTCGAGAATCAGGTCGACGATCTGATGGCGGAGTGCCGCGACTGCGCCGCCAAGGGGCAGCGCGTCCTAGTCACCGTGCTGACCAAGAAGATGGCCGAGGCGCTGACCGAGTATCTGCACGAATCCGGCCTGCGCGTGCGCTACATGCATTCCGACGTCGACACGCTGGAGCGCATCGAGATCATCCGCGACCTCCGCCTCGGCGTCTTCGACGTGCTGGTCGGCATCAACCTCCTGCGCGAGGGGCTCGATATCCCGGAATGCGCCATGGTCGCCGTGCTCGACGCCGACAAGGAAGGCTATCTGCGCTCGCGCACCGCCCTCATCCAGACGATCGGCCGCGCCGCGCGGCATGTCGAAGGCCGCGCGCTGCTCTATGCAGACCGCATGACCGACAGCCTCACGGCGGCGATCGGCGAGACCAACCGGCGGCGCGAGAAGCAGCAGGCCTATAACGCGGCGAACGGCATCACGCCGGAGAGCGTGCGGCGCGGCATCGCCAACATCCTCGACAGCGTCTACGAGCAGGACCATGTCACGATCGGGCTCGGCGAGAGCGAGGCCATCCACTACCAGGGCGCCGACCTCAAGACGGTGATCGCCGATCTCGAGAAGCGCATGCGCACTGCCGCCGCCGATCTCGAATTCGAGGAGGCGGCACGGCTGCGCGACGAGATCCGCCGCCTCGAGCAGGCTTCGCTCGGCCTGCCGACCGCGCCCTCGGGCGCTGCCGGCCGTTCGACCGGCGGGCGGGCGGGCAGCTCGGCGCGCGAGATGACGCGCGCCAAGGTGCGCGCCCGCGGCAAGGCGAAGCGATGAGTCCGAGCCGAGAGGTTGCCGTTCTGCCGCGTGCCGTGCTGATCACCGGCGCAGCGCAGCGCCTCGGCCGCGCCATCGCGTTGGCGCTCGCCGCCGACGGCTGGGCAGTGGCTGTGCACTATCGCGCCTCGCGCGCTCCGGCCGCGGCGCTGGTCGACGAGATCGCCGGCGCCGGCGGCCGCGCGGTGGCGCTCGGCGCCGATCTCGCCGACGAGGCGGCGGTCGCCGCGCTGGTCCCGCGTGCGGTGGCGGCGCTCGGCCCACTCGGATGTCTAGTCAACAACGCGTCGGTCTTCGAGAACGACACCGCCGCGACCGCCGATCGCGCCAGCTGGGATGCTCATCTCGCGGTCAATCTGCGCGCGCCCTTCGCCCTGATGCAGGGCTTCGCCGCGCAGCTGCCCGCGACGGCGGGCGGCGCCATCATCAACATGCTCGACCAGCGGGTGTGGAGCGTGACGCCGTATTTCGTCTCCTACACGGTGAGCAAGGCCGCGCTGTGGACGCTGACGCAGACGATGGCGCTCGCCCTCGCGCCGCGCATCCGCGTCAACGGTATCGGTCCGGGGCCGACCTTGCCAAGTCCGCGGCAGAGCGCCGCGCAGTTCGAGCGCCAATGTGCCTCGCTGCCGCTGCGACGCGGCACTACTCCCGATGAGATCGCCGCCGCCGTCCACTTCATTCTCGCGGCGCCGGCACTGACCGGACAGATGATCGCGCTCGATGGCGGGCAGCATCTCGGCTGGGCGCAGGAGGCGTCGCACCCGCCGCCCGAGGAATAGTGCCGAGGCCGGTTGTCCGAGCCGCAATGTAAGCTCTCCAAGCCTGCGGCTAAGCGGCGGATTTGCCGGACAAAAATAGACCTCTGGAAAGCGGCTTCCCGGAGCGCTAGTTGTTCACAGGGGGCGAACGCGGCCGCAAGATGCTGATTCGCAGCTGCGGATTTAACCTCCTGTTACAGTTAATTTACCGGCAGTTTACACTTGACAGAGAAAAAAACGATGCTTTTCAGTATCTTACCAAAATTGCCGTTTTTTTAGGCAAAGAGGGATAACGTGAGGATTGCAGCGCGCGGGACACTATATGTCGCACTCTTGTCTACAGAGTTTTCCACAGGTTTCGTGGATGGTTTTCGCGCGCCGGCGAACGGAAGACATCTAGCGTACGGCAGCGAGCAAATCCGCCGCCCGCGCCCGCCGATTTCCGACCGCCATGGCTGACGACGAGAGCGCGGCGCCGCCCGAGGAGGCGACCGAAGCACCGCGCGGTCTGCTGGCCGGCGGCGTAGAGACGATCCGCGCCGTCGTCAAGAATCTGCCGCCGCGGCCTGGCGTCTACCGCATGCTCGACGCCAGGGGCGACGCGCTCTATGTCGGCAAGGCGCGCAATCTGAAGAGCCGCGTCGTCAACTACACGCATACCGCCGACCTGTCGAACCGGCTGCGCCGCATGGTCGCGGAAACCGCCGCGATGGAAGTTGTCGTCACCCATACCGAGGTCGAGGCGCTGCTGCTCGAGAGCAACCTCATCAAGCGCCTGATGCCGCGCTACAACGTGCTGCTGCGCGACGAC
>DATAQP010000269.1:0-6708 GCA_036264595.1 Allostellaceae bacterium | reverse complement strand
GATGCCTTCGGATTCCGCGTAGCGAACGATGTCGTGCACGGTGAGGAAATAGGGCGCGTATTTGAGCTCCTCGATGAGGTGGAGTTCCTCGGCGAGGCGTGCGCGCACATCGTTCGGCACGCCCCCGGGATAAAGCGCGGTCGGATAGCGCCTTGCGGCGCCCTCCCAGGTGAGATCGGCGAGATGCTCCTGCGGCGTGCGCCCTTCCGGCACGATCTCGTCGGGATATTCGTAGCGCAGCTCGTCGAGGCTGAAGCGGCAGCGCGCGGCGATCTCGCTCGTGCGCGTCACCGCCGCCTGATGGTCGCGGAAGAGGCGGCGAATCTCCGCCGCCGGCTTCATGTGGCGCTCGGCATTGGTTGAGGCGGAACCCGGCCTCTGAGATGGTGCAGCCTTCGCGGATGCAGGTGACGACGTCCTGCAGCGCGCGCCGCTCGGGCGCGTGGTAGAGCACGTCGTTGGTGGCGACCAGCGGCGCTCGATGGGCAGCGGCGAGATCGGCGAGATGCTTCAGCCGCTTGGCGTCGTCGCCGCGATAGAGGTGCTGGGCGGCGAGATAGGCGCGGTCGGCAAAATCCACTGCAAGCTTTGCGAGAACCGCGGCGAAGGCGGCGTCGAGCGTATCCGGCGGAAGGGCGATGACGAGCTGTCCCGCGCCATGCGCCACGACATCGGCGTAATCGAGATGGCATTCGCCCTTGACGGCGCGGCGCTTGCCGATGGTGAGCAGGCGCGACAGGCGAGCATAGGCGGCGCGGTCGGTCGGCAGGCAGAGCAGGCTGTTGCCGTCGCTGAGATCGAGACGGCAGCCGGGGATGAAGCGGATGCCGATCTCCTTCGCCGCCTTGTGGGCGCGCACGATGCCGGCAAGCGAATTGCGATCGGTGAGCGCGAAGGCATCATGGCCGAGCGCGGCTGATGTCACCGCCAGCTCCGCGGGATGCGAGGCGCCGCGCAGGAAGGAGAAATTGCTGGTTACCTGCAATTCGGCATAGCCGGTGCTCATGGCGTCACCGGACAGAGAAAAAGTTGAACCACGAAGGACACGAAGAAGGTTTCTTGCGCGCGGAGCGCGCGGGGGGAAGGCTTCTTGCGCGCGAAGCGCGCGGGGATCGAATCCTTCGTGCCCTTCGTGTCCTTCACGGTGAAACCGTTCTTCGCCTGGAAAATGCAGGCGGAATGCAGGTGGCCTCGCTCATGCGAAGATTCCGTGGATGAACCAGCGCGCCGGCTGGTCGGGCCGGTAGAGCCCGGCGCGGAACAGCCAGAAGCGGCGGCCCTCCTCGTCCTCGACGCGGTAATAGTCGCGGATGGCACCGGGATCGTCGGGCGCATCACGCTCCCGGGCTGGATCGGGGTTGCGCCACCATTCGGCGGCGACGCGCTCCGGCCCGTCGGCGCGGCGCACGCGATGCTGCAGCCGGCGCCAGCGGAACATGACCGGCGGATCGTCGGGCACCGGCGCCATCGCCTCGACCGTCTCGGGCGGCGCGAGGAGGCGGATCGGGCGAGCGGCACCGGAGCGCCAGACCGCCTTCCGGGGAGCGGCGAGAGCGGGCAGAACGGCGACGGCGCGCTCGGGCAGATAACTCTCGCGCGGTGCCAGGCGGCGCAGATTGGCGAAGCCGAGGCGATTGCCGAGACGATCGGCGAGGATGGCGAGAGCGGCGATGTCGGTGTCGCTTCCTCCGCCCTTTCCTCCCCCTCTTCCTCCGGGAGAGGGTCGGGGTGAGGGTTGTCCGTCATTACACTGCCCCATCCGACCAGGCGGTCGCACGCCCTCACCCTGCCCTCTCCCGAGGGGAGAGGGTTCCAGGCGGCCCATGGAAAGCTGCGCCGCTGCCAGTGTCTCGACGCGCGGCGCCGTCAGGACCATGTCCTCGACGCCGAGGCCGGGATCGATATCAGCGATCTTCTCGCCCAGGAGGCGCGTCAGGTGGCGCGGATCGCGGCTGGGGCGCGCCGTGCCAATGGCGGCGTGCTCGACCTCGCCATCCACTCGGTAACAGGCGATCTCGAGGCGGCGGGCACCAATGCCTTCCGCGGCTAGGCTGCGGCAGAGCTCTTCGATCAGCAAGGCAAGCGCCCGCGCGAGATCCTCCGGCGTCGCGATCGGCTCGGCGAAAGCGAGGCGGCTGCGTCGCGCCGGCTGGGCGCGCAACGGCGAGAGCGGCTCGCCCTCGAGGCCGAGCGCCTGATCGAGGCGGCTGGCCAGCGCGTCGCCGAAACGCTGCGCCAACGCAGCGCGCGGCAAGGGATAGAGATCGCCGATGCGCTCGAGGCCGAGCCGCTCGAGAGCGGCGACGCTGTCAACCGCGAGACGCAAAGCCGCGACCGGCAGAGGGGCGAGCGTCGCGCGCGCCGTGCCCGGGACGACGCGGCTTCGGGCGGCGCTGCCGAAGCGCGCCATCGCCCAGGCGGCGCCTGCCGTGTCGGCGATGGCGGCGCGGCAGGCAAACCCGGCGCGGAGGACGCGGCCGACGATCTCGTCGAGCAGCCTGTCCTCGCCGCCCTTGAGATGGGCGCAGCCGGTGATGTCGAGGAGAATGCCGTCGCCGCCATCCGGCACCGTCCACGGGCTCCAGCGGCCGCACCATTCGGCGAGGCGGCGCAGCGCGCCGGCATCGCCGGCCGGATCGGCGGGAAAGACCGCGAGGCCGGGACAATAGGCCTGGGCGTCGGCGAGCGGCAGGCCGGGCGTGATGCCGCAGGCAGCCGCCTCGGCGCCGGAAGCGACGACGAGACGTCGATTGCCGATGGTGACAGCAGTGACGAAGGGCCTATCCGGCGCGCAGCCGTCGCGGCGCAATCTCAGCCGGTCGGTCGGCCAGTCCGGCAGCCAGAGCGACATGATCCGACGCATCGCGTTCCTCCCTGCTCTCGCATTCCGTCAATCCCGCAGTCACCAACCAGGCACCCGGCGCGCCGCCGCGGCAGCGCAGCAGCTCGAGCCGCCAGCGCGGCGTGCCGATTCCGGGCTCGCCGGTATCGCGGCTCGGCGCCGCGGCGACGCGCCAGCGCGTCACGGCCGCGCTCGGCGCCGCGCGCTGACGCGCCGCCATGCCGCCCTCGCGCCAGCGCCGCAGCACGAAACCGGTGATGCCGCCGGCCTCGCAGGCGAGTTGCAGGCGGCGGCCGGCGGTCGGCGCCAGCGCGCCGACCTCGCCGAGCACGGCGGCCGGCACGGCGCTGCGCAGCCCCTCCTCCATCGCCCACAGAGTCTCGGCATCGTCGCGGCAGCGCGCGACGACAAGCCGCGCTGGCGAGAGAAAACCGGCGGCCAGACCGGGGGCATAGAGATCGTCCGCTTGCAGGCACCAGAGAATGACGCCGTCAAGCCGGGCCACCAGGCTGGCGGCGAAGGCGGCGGGAATTGCGCCATCCTCCTCGTCGGCGCCCGCCCCCATGATTTCGTGCAGGGCGCCGAGCGCCAGTCCGCCGCCGGGCAGGGCGGCATCGATGGCGGCGAGGCCGAGCGGCATCACGCGACCGCCGGGACGGCCGCTCTCGAGCGCCTGGATGCGAGCGCGCAGGGCACGGAGATCTGAGTTCGCCAATCCAGCCATGGAACGTCGTTATTCGACTATATGTTCGTGTTTTGTTCTAACAATGACTCCCCACCACCCGGCGAGTCAAGCCTCTGCAAAAGCCGCCCCACCGACGCGCCGCGCCGACCTGTCTATGCAGGTTGTTAACCCCCTCATCGTTAGGCTCAGGCACGGCGTAGGCACGGCTACGACCATGATCAGGCGATCACGTTCCAACCGACGCCGGGCAAGTCCCCGACGGCGCTGGACAGCGTCACCCCGCTTCGGCACTCTCGCGCGCCCCGGTGCGGAAGAGGCCCAGCAGGAGAACGCCGTTGCCCGACGATCGACCTCATGACCCGCTCGAGAACGAGACGATGCGCGGCTTCAACGTGCTGCTCGGCTATCGCCTGGCCGAATGGCGAGCCGATTTCGCGCGGCTCGAGCTGGTGCTCGAGCCCAAGCATCTCAACCGCTCGGGCGTCGTCCATGGCGGCGTGCTGGCGACCATGCTCGACGTCACCCTCGGCTATGCCGGGGTCTACAGCGCCGAGCCCGGAAGGCTGCGCCGCGCCGTCACCTTGTCGCTGACGACGAGCTTCCTGGGCCAGGCGAAATCCGGCGTGCTCAGTTGCGTGGCGCGGCGCCGCGGCGGCGGCAAGACGATCTTCATGGCGACCGGCGAGGTGCTCGACGAGAGCGGCAATCCGATCGCCCTCGGCGAGGGCACGTTCCGCTATATCGGGGAAAGGCTGTAGTGAGCTCTAAGCCGTAAGCTATAAGCTCTAAGCTTGGGAAAACACGTTGCGAGGCTGAGCTTAAAGCTTATAGCTTAAAGCTTAGAGCCAACGCCGATCGGACCCGCCGCTTCATGTCATCACCCCCCCGCCGCCCCGCCGATGCCGAGGCCGCCGAGACGACCGCCCGCATCCTCTTGGAGACCAAGGCGGTGCTGTTCAGCCCGGAGAAGCCCTTCACCTGGACCTCGGGCCGGGTCAGCCCGGTCTACATCGACTGCCGCAAGCTGATCTCCTTCCCGCGCGCCCGCCGCAAGCTGATGGATATGGGCGCCGCGCTGATCGAGCGCGCCATCGGCTTCGAATCGATCGATGCGGTGGCCGGCGGCGAGACCGCCGGCATTCCCTTCGCCGCCTGGCTCGCCGAGCGCATGGGCCTGCCGATGCTCTACATCCGCAAGAAGCCCAAGGGGTTCGGCCGCAACGCCCAGATCGAGGGCGTGCTGGAAGAAGGAAAGCGCGTGCTGCTGGTCGAGGATCTCGCCAGCGAGGGCACCTCGAAGCTCAATTTCGTCAACGCTATCCGCGCCGCCGGCGGCGAGATCGCCCATACCTTCGTCATCTTCCATTACGGCATCTTCCCGCAGAGCGTCGCCAGCCTCGCCGCAGAGAAAGTCGCGCTGCACGCCCTCGCCACCTGGTGGGATGTGCTCGCGGTCGCCGAGAGCCTGGGCTATTTCACCCCGGCGCAATTCGCCGCGGTCAAATCCTTCCTCGAAGCGCCCGACGACTGGACGGTCCCCGCCCAGGCGTAAAATGGGACGTTCCTTGAAAAAATATCTCTATACTTACGAATATTTTTCGATTTGGGGCTGTGCCCTCGTTATTCTTCTCGCCGCCATCTATCTGATCTCTCAAGGAAAAATTATACCCGGACTAGGAGCCTGTCTGCTTAGTCGTCGAGAGCCGACGTTGCGGAGAGTGGAGGACGGCGGAGGGCCGGCTATCTCTCGTGTAGCTTGAGTCGTCCATCATGGTGCAACTTTTGCGAGCTTGAGGAGGTTGTGGGCGGTGCAGATCATCGCCCACTCGGCCCTCACTTTCTCGATGCCGCGCAGCAAGAACTGCCTGAAGCCGCGTGCTGCCTTGATCTGCCCGAACACCGGCTCGACGATCTGCTTTCTGAGGCGGTAGCGGCTGCGCCAGCCGGCGCGCTTGAGCTTGCGCTGCATCGCCTGGGTCAACGGGCCGAGGGGGGCACGCTTGGCGTCGGCCGCGTGCTTCGCCCGAGCGACGGCGACGTAGCCCGTGATGTTGCGTTCGGCGAGAGCCGCAAGGTTCGCCTCCGAACAGTAGCCGGCATCCGCCGACGCTTCCTTCGGAGGGCGCCCGAGATGAGCCCTGATGTCATCGAGCCGGGGAGCGAGCTGATCCTGGTCGCTCTGGCTGTTGCTCAGCCCGTGCGCGACGATGACCTGCGCCGTGCCGTCCACCGCGGCCTGCGCGTTGTAGGCCTGAACGAACCCGTCCTTGCCCTTCATGATGCGGCTCTCGGGGTCGGTGAAGTTGCGCTGCGCCTTGCCGTCGGGTGTGCCGCGCGGCGGCTTCGCCTTCTTGCCGGGCTTCTTGCGCCCCTTGGCGCGGCGCTGCTCCGCCGCCGCCGCTTCGGCCCGCGCCTTCTCCGCGGCTGCCGCCTTGGCCTCCGCCTCGAGCGCCGCCTTCGCCTCCCGGATCTTCGCCAGTCGCTTCTCCTTGTCGGCTACCCACCCAGGCAACTCGTCGCCGCTCTTGTCCTTGCCGAAGGCGCGATCCTCCGCCGCGTCCGCAGCATCCGCCGCGGCAAACCAGCGCGCCACCTCCGCCGCCAACTCCTTCTCCCGCCGCGTCATCCGCTCATAGCTCATCGCCTTGTGCTTGGAGGCGTTCGCCTGGATCTTTGTCCCGTCGAGCGCGACGTGCCCAAGCTTCACCAACCCGGCCTTCTCGCACAGAAGCAGGACCTGCGTGAACAACCGCGACAGCGCCCCAAGATGCCGCCGCCGAAACTCGCTCACCGTGCGAAAGTCCGGCGGATCCAGCGCCACGATCATCAGAAAGTCCGTCCGCTCCCGGCACGCCTTGGCGATCCGCCGCGACGCGTAAAGCCCGACGCAATAGCTGTAGAGCAGCAGCGCCGTCATCATCGCCGGATCGTACGGCGGCTGACCCTTCTCGCCCGAATAGCGCGCGCTGACCTCGGCCAGCGAGAGCTGCTCCCGAACCAGGCTCACAACCAGCCGGGCCAAATGATCCTTGCCGACGAAGTCCTGCACCGAGGCCGGCAGCAGCTGCGTCTCGTCGATACGCCAGGGGCGGAACGTCTTGCTCATGGCAAGCTCTTGAATCACACCGCCCCCTCAACGTCGAGTGTAAAAGCACCACTACTCAGACAGGCTCCTAGGAGG
>DATAQP010000214.1:0-12604 GCA_036264595.1 Allostellaceae bacterium | reverse complement strand
GCCGCTATACGAACCGGCGGCCGACACCGCGTTGTTGACGACCGCGACATTGTTGGTGGGGCTGGTGTTCGGGGCGTTGCCCGAGCCAATGCCGCCCTTTTCACCGCCCGGCGCGTAGCTGGCCGCGAACGAGAAGCCGGCAATCGTCGGCGTGAAGTACTGCAAGCGCGAAACGCGCTTCTCGCCTTCGAGCTTTTTCATCGTCGTGTTGGTGATCGCCGGGCCGTTCCCGAATTGCATGTCCGGCGTGTTGGCGCCGAACAGCGGGCCGGCGGTCGGTGCCGTCATTGCCTTCTGGCGGCGGGAGTCGTCGTCGTCACCGATGCGGATTTCGCCGAAATCGCTGCGGATATAGGCGTAGGAACGCTTGATGGTGTCCGGCGTGGCGACGCCGTTCAGGGTCGGATTGACGGCGGCGCTCGGGTTCTGATCGGTTGCGCGGATCTGCATGCTGGCGCCGACCGTGAACCCGTTGTCGAGCTTCGTGTTGCCCTTGAAGTTCAAGATGGCGTCGGTGTTGATGTCGTCAGTCCGCTTGTTCTTCTTGCCCGCACCGCTCTGGCTGACGATATCGCCATAGGCCGAGTTCCAGTAACCGCCGATACCCAGCTTGACGGGCTCATTCGCCGTTTGGGCGAAGGCCGGCCCCGCTATGGCCACGGCGCATAGGGCGCTCGTGCCCAACAGTATTTTTTTCATGTGACCCTCCTAAGCCTGCTCTGAATAGCAGTCGCCCCACTCTATGGGTGATCATCTCGGGGTCAAGCACGATGCGAGGTTGGGCGTGGCCTTTTCACCGCATTGATGCAGAAATGCAACGTAGCGAAATCGGCCATCCGCCGTGTAGAACAGGCTTTGCAAAAATTGCGAGGACGTCTCGATGGCCGGCATAATCTGGCTCGCCTCCTACCCGAAATCGGGCAATACCTGGGTGCGGTCATTTCTGCACAATTTCCTGACCGCCCCCGATCGATCCTATGATATCAACAGGTTAACAGATCTGACCGCCGGCGAAAGCATGACCGATCTGTATCGCGCCGTGGATCCCACGCTCGACGAGCACTATACCGACGACCGGATCCGCGAGCTGCGCCCCCTGGTCCACCGCGCGATCAGCCGGCGCTCGCCCGATACCGTGCTGGTCAAGACGCATAACGCGCTGGCCGAGGTCGACGACGCCCCCCTGATCAGCCTCGACGTCACCGCCGGGGCCATCTATGTCGTGCGCAATCCGCTCGACGTCGCCATCTCGTTCAGCCACCACAACCGGACGACGATCGACAACATCATCGAGTTCATGAATACCAAATCCGCAGCGACGAAGAGCAACGCGGCCAATGTCTACGAGTTCTACGACAGCTGGTCCGGCCACGTCGCGAGCTGGACGGCGACGCCGAGCCCGACGCTGCACGTCATGCGCTATGAGGACATGCTGGCCAATCCACAGAAGAGCTTCGCCGCCGTCGTCAAGTTCCTCGGCATCGAGGCGCCGCGCCAACGCATCGAGAAGGCGGTCCGGCTGAGCTCGTTCCAGGTCCTCAAGGAGCAGGAGCGCCGCCAGGGCTTCCGCGAGCGGCCGCGCGCCATGGAGGCGTTCTTCCGCGAGGGCAAGGCAGGGCAGTGGAAGAAGGTGCTGAGCAAGGAGCAGATCGCCGCCATCGTCTCCGCCCATCGCGAGCAGATGGAACGCTTCGGCTACGTTCCCGAAGGCATGTAGCCCGACGGGATGTCGTCGGCCGCGCCGGCAGCGAGCACACGCTCGAGCGCGGCGGCGACGGCGTCGAGCGGGATCGCGTCCATGTCGCTCGCGCCGAAATCCTGCGCCTCGACGATCTCGAGCCGGCGCGCCGCCGGGGCGAATTTCTCGGCGCGCGTCGGGCCGAAGAGCGAGACGAGCGGGCAGCCGGCGGCGGCGATGAGATGACCGGTGCCGCTGTCATTGGCGACCGCGGCGGCGAGGCGCTGCGCCACGGCGAGGGTAAGGAGAGGCGAGGCGGGATCGCCCGCCGGCGCCGCAAGCTGCAGCGGGAAGAGCGCACCCGGCACGGCGCCACGCAGCGCGCCGAGCCAGTCGCTCTCGTCCGGTCCGAGGAGGAACACCGCTTCGCGGCCGGCGGCGATCTGCGCCTGCGCCAGCGCGACGAAACGCTCGCGCGGCCAGCGCTTATGTGCCCCGCCGGCGCCGGGAGCGAGGCCGACGTAAAGCGGCCCTCGCGGCAGCAGCGCCGCCGCCCGATCCCGCCAGCTCGCGTCGAGGGCGAGGTCGAAGACCGGCGCGACGGGATGTCCGGCGGCGAGGCCGAGCAGGGCGAAGAGCTGACCGATCATCGATGGCGGCTTGCGCGTGCCGCGCGGCGGCCGCCGGCTCGACAGCAGGAAATCGGCGGCGCCCGAGACGAAGCATTTTGCGCGGATGCGGCGCAGGATCAGGCTGGTCAGCACGCGGCGCTGCGTGTCGATGACGAGATCGAAGCGCCGGTCGGCCAAGGGCCGGCGCAGCAGCTCGCCGGCGCGCGAGCCGATGCCGGCCTCCTCGATCACCTCGTCGAGGCAATCGCCGACTAGCGGCGCCAGCGTGCCGGCATAGACGGTCTTGCCCTTGCCGGCGAGCCAGGTGATGCGCGCCGACGGAAAGCAGTAGCGCAGCGCCCGCACGAAGGGCAGCTTCATCACCCCGTCGCCGAGCAGCTCGAGACCGGAATAGACAAGAATCTCCATGGGTTTTAGTGTCCGCCGGCGATTTCCGCTGCTCTTGGCCAGGACGATTCTAGCATGACGATTCTAGCATGACGTTCGAGCACATCGCCGGCAATCTCGCCGATGTCCGCGCGCGCATCGCGGCGGCGGCTACAGGCGCCGGACGCGCCGCCGGCGACGTCACGCTGGTCGCCGTCAGCAAGACCCATCCCGCCGAGGCGGTCGAGGCGGCGCTCGCCGCCGGTCAGCGCGTCTTCGGCGAGAATCGCGTCCAGGAGGCGCAGCATAAATATCCGGCGCTGAAGAGCCGCTTCCCCGACCTCGTGCTCCATCTCATCGGCCCGCTGCAGAGCAACAAGGTGCGCGACGCCGTGACGCTCTTCGACGTCATCGAGACGGTCGACCGGCCGCGCCTCGCCGTGGCGCTCGCCGGCGAGATGGCGCGCAGCGGTCGGCGGCCGGACTGCTTCGTCCAGGTCAATACCGGCGAGGAGCCGCAGAAGGCGGGAATCGCGCCGGGCGAGGCGGCGTCCTTCATCGCCCGCTGTCGCGACGAGCTCAAGCTGCCGGTGCGCGGCCTGATGTGCATCCCCCCGGTCGACGAGGCGCCGACGATCCATTTCGCCTTCCTGCGCGAGCTGGCGCAGCGCGTCGGGCTCCCCCTGCTCAGCATGGGAATGAGCCACGATTTCGAGAGCGCCGTCGCCCTCGGCGCGACGCATGTCCGCGTCGGCACGGCGATCTTCGGTGCGCGGCCGCCGCTTGCGGCGTGAGCGGTCAATATCCGGCACGCGCGTCGGCGCGCCGCGGACGCGCATCCTGCACCGCCGAGCGGATCCAGCGCCTCGACGCTAGTGCGAGAGATCGACCTGGACGCCGCGCGTCGGATCGGACTTGGCCTCGCGCTGCTGCTGCAGGCGGGCGTATTTGTCGAGCGCTTCCATCATCTGCTGCGAGATGGTGATCGGCGGATTGGCCGGCAGCCCCTGCGGCATCTGGGACGTCTGCGGAGTGCCGCCTTCGTCGGTCACCGGCGGGAGGTTGGGCGGGGTCGCTCGTGCCGGCGCGCTCGTCCGCACTAGACCGGGCGGGATCGCGATGCCTTGCAGCGGCACGACGTGGTTGCTGAGAGCGCGGCCGGGCAGCGAGCCGTTATCGGCGGCAACCTGGCGATGGAGCATGCTCGTGCGAGCGAGGAAGATGGCGCGCGGATCGGTCGGATCGGATGTCCCCATGGCCGGTACGCCATGCAGGCCGGAGGCCGTGGCAACATTGGCCGGAGCAGCCATTGCAGCGGCAGGGGCGGCCGGCGCGCTCGACGGCGTCGGGCTGATTGCGGCGACAGCAGGGGCGCCCACGCCAGGCGCGGCGGCGCCAGGTGCGGTGCTCGCGGCGGCGACCGCGCCGGCAACCGGCGACGCGGCATCGCCTTGCGTCGTGGCGCTCGCTTGCGGCGCGGCGGAATCCGGCGCTGCTTCCTTGGCGGCAATGGTCTTCGGGTCGGCTGCCGGGGCCGATGTGTCGCCCCCGAGCAGGGCGATCATCTGCTCGCCGACATCCTTGCCGGATTCCTGCTTGACCTCGGCATTGACCAGGCCGGTGACGAAGCCGATGGGACCGCCATAGATCGCGTCGCCGATCATGCGCGGCACGGCGCCGATCGTGTCGCCGGTGACCCAGCGATAGAGCGTGCTGACGACCGGCAGATGCTGCAGCGGATTGATGATGTCGAGGAAGTCGTGGAAGCTGAATGAATCGCCCTTCCAGGCACGCTTGCGCTCGCTGTCGGCGGTCTCGCCGGCGGGCGGCGAGAACAGGCGATAGCTTTTGCGCTCTGACTGGTCCGAGGGCTCGATCTTGTCCATGAGTCATCCTTGCGCGGGGAACGACGCAAGGAGGATGCCAAGGTAAAGGCGCGGATTTCCGCCATTTTTTCCCCCTGATCGGGGAGCGCGCTCGGCAAGTATTGCCGGCACCGACGGAGTTTACCGGGCGGCGTGCGACTCAGGCCCGCTTGGGATCGACATAGGTGAGATAGGTGCCGAGAATGTATTTCGTCGCGCCGCGCGGCGGCAGCCCGGCATGCGGGTAGAGCCAGGTCGGCGGGAACATCAGCAACCGCCCCTGGCGCGGCGCGACCTTGACATCGAGCTTGAGGAACGCTGTCTCGCCGCCCTCGGCGACGTCGTTGAGATAGAGCACCAGCGCCAGCATGCGGTGCATGGTGTTGGCATTGCTGACATCGACATGCGGCGGGAACTGGTCCTGCGCCCCAAGGTCCGCAGATGGGCGGTAGCGCTTGATGAGGAATTCCTCGAAGCCGTAGGGAAAGAGCCCATAGCCGGTATCGGCGACATAGCGGTCGACCTGGCGATTCACCGCCTGCACGATCTCCGGATCGATCGCCGCGAACGCGGTGAGATCCGAGGTGTTCATCTGCACCCAGTTGAAATGGCGCTCGCTATCGCGCTGGCCCAGCGGACGGCCGCGCGGCCCGATGTGATGCCGCGGCGCGCCCTCGAACAGCGCGACGATGCGCTCGCACAGCGCCGGGGCGAGGGCGCCGTCATAGAAGCGGATGAAATGGCGAAGATCGGTCATGGCGGCGCCGGGTGCGGGACGGCCGGCGGCTAAAGCAGATGCCCGCTGCGCGTTGCCTTGGTGCGCAGATAGCGCTCGTTATGGCCGTTCGCCGGGAAGACATGCGGCACCCGCTCGATGACGGCGATGCCGCAGCGATTGAGCGCCGCCACCTTCTCCGGATTGTTGGTCAGCAGGCGGACGCGCAAGAAGCGCAGCTGGCGCAGCATCTCGGCGGCCGGCAGATAGACGCGCTCGTCGGCGTCGAAGCCGAGTTGCTCGTTGGCGTCGACCGTGTCGAAGCCAGAATCCTGCAGCTGATAGGCCCGCAGCTTGTTGACCAGCCCGATGCCGCGCCCTTCCTGCGCGAGATAGAGCAGGACGCCGCCGCCGGCGCGCGCGATCTCGCCGATGGCGCCGCGCAGCTGATCGCCGCAATCGCAGCGCAGCGAGCCGAGGAGATCGCCGGTGAAGCATTCCGAATGGAGCCGGGTCAGTACCGGCGTCGCGGGATCCGGGCTGCCGATGACAATCGCCAGATGCTCGATGCCGCCGTCGCTCGGGCGGAAGGCGATGATCTGGGTATCCTCGGCGTCGGCGAGCGGCACGCGCGCGTCGGCGACGCGGCGCAGCGAGCGCGCGGCGACAGCGTGATAGGCGAGGATATCGCCGGCGGCAAGGCCGAGCACGCTCTCGCGGCGGACCAGCGCGGCCGCCTCGCGCTCGGCGAGCGGCGCGACGATGACGGCGGGCAGCAACCGCGCCAGCTTGGCGAGCTCGACCGCGGCATCGGCGGCGTCCCCCGGCCGCGTCGGCACCGCCGCGATGGCGGCGCCGGAGACGACGGCGAGCTCGGCCGGGTCGGCGAGGTAGCGCAGGAAGCGCGCCTCGATCGGCTCGGGCAGCGAGAGCAGCATGGTGCCGCCCGGCGTCGTCGGGACGGCGGCGAGATGCAGCGCGGCGACGCGCCGGCTGGTCAGGACGAGGGAAGGCGGCTTGCCGGCCAGGCTGGCGAAGCGCGCCAGGCATTCGGCGGTGATCGCCTCGGCGGCCTGGACGAGATAGGCGCCGTCGGCATCGCTGACGACGACGAGGCCGCCACGCCTGAGATCGGTGATCGCGCGGTCGATCTCGATGAGCGCCAGCGAGGCGTTGATGACCGGCGAGGCGGTGTGAAATCTACCCGGCATGGGACGACTGGCCATGGAGCGACGATCCGAACCCTAAGCCGGCGCCGATTTCGGATCGTCCGGCGGCGTCGTGCGCCGAAGTGTCAACAACCATACGCAATCCATCGCAAAGGACGAAAACAACAGAACGAGAGCGCCGGCACATAGCATCGAGGCCGGGGCGGCATCAACGAACGGCGCAAGAGCGACCAGCAGGGCAGCCATCACCGCGACGCAGATCGTCCTCCGCCGCAGGCTCGTCGGCAACTCCCGCGCCAGCGGGGGCGATAGCCAACCTACCCCGACAAAGATATAGCGCGCCAGACCGATCGCCAGTACCCAGACGCCCACCTGGTCGGCCCGGAGTAACAGTAAAGTGAAGACGAGGACCGACAGCGCGTCGATCTCCATATCGAAGCGGGCGCCGAAGCGGCTGGCCGTGCCGGCGCGCCGCGCCAGCCACCCGTCGACCCCGTCGAGCAGCAACCCGGCGATGCCGAGCGCCACCGCCGTGCCGCGCAATTCCGCTGTCAGCGGCGCGGGCAGCAGCGTGAAAGCGGCGAGGAAGGCGACCATCGCGGCGCGCAGCAAGGTGACCCCGTTGGCGGCACCAAAACGGTGCAAACCCTGGCGTTTCGCAGCCTCGACGACGGTCGCGGCGATGCCGACATAGAGCGCCAGGGCGAGCGAAGCGGGCGCCCCCCGGAGCCCGGCGACGGGGGTGCCGGCGAGTGAGACGGCAAGTCCGGCGCCGAGCAGGGCGATGGCAGGAAGGGTCCCGCTCGGGGCAGCCTTCCCGACCGACGACCTCGTCCCGGTGAGCATGGTCATGCGCGACAACGCTTTGCCCATGGCCGATTATCCCGCCACGTTGCCGCGGCACCGACCGTCATTCCGGGTGACATTCGAGGGCGGAACAGTGTATGCCCGGAATGGTCGGGTCAAGCCGCTGATATGGCGGCAACGCGTGGGACCAGCGGCTCGGAAAAGGCGTGCCGGTGCATGCTCGATTGCAATGATGCGTGGCAGGCACTTCTCGATATCGGCGCGGCGCGCGCCGCCCCCGACGGGGAGTTTCGCCTGCGCCGGCAGGCCGCCGAAATCATCCTCGTCCGCCAGGACGATGGCGGCTGGCGGCTCGACCCGCCGGTATCGCCGGAGATCGCCGCGCTCTTCGCCATCTATATGCCGTTCTGCGCCGTGCCGCCCGGGCGCAGCCTAGTCGTCGCCCATCTCGGCCAGAGCCTTGACGGCCGCATCGCGACGCTCTCGGGCGCCTCGCGCTGGGTGACCGGCGCCGCCGACATCGCCCATAACCACCGCATGCGCGCGCTCGCCGATGCCGTGCTCGTCGGCGCGGGAACGCTGCGCAGCGACGATCCGCAGCTCACCGTGCGC
Source organism: Allostellaceae bacterium (assembly GCA_036264595.1). Classification (GTDB taxonomy): domain Bacteria; phylum Pseudomonadota; class Alphaproteobacteria; order ATCC43930; family CGMCC-115725; genus URHD0088. The sequence goes on along the minus strand of DATAQP010000214.1, from coordinate 4,760 downwards.
TCCTGCGCCGGACGCAACCCGGTGCGCGTCGTGCTCGACGCCAACCGCGTGCTCGACGCGAATTATCGCGTCTTTCGCGACGGCGCGGCGCCAACGCTGCTGATCTGCGCGGCGGATCGCTGCGCCCAGGACGAGGGGTCCGGCGAGGCGTCCGGCGAGCGTTTGGGCGAGGCCGAGATTGTCGGCCTGCCGCGCGATGGCGATGGGCTGGCGCCAGCCGCCATCGTCGCCGAGCTGACGCGCCGTGGCCTTAGGCGGATCTTCGTCGAAGGCGGCGGCGTCACCGTCTCGCGCTTCCTCGCCGCCGGCTGCCTCGACCGCCTGCAGCTCACCGTCTCGCCGCTCATCATCGGCTCGGGACGGCCGAGCATCACCTTGCCGGCGATCGACGATATCCGCGACGGGTTGCGCCCGCAGGTGCGCCGCTTCGATCTCGGCGAGGACGTCATGTTCGAGTGCATCTTCCGTGACTGAGGCATTGTCGGACGCCGTGCCGGCGCGGGCTTTCTGGATCGTCGAGCCCGGACGCGGCGAGATCCGCCGCTCGCTCCTGCCGCCGCTGGCGGCCGGCGAGGTGCGCGTCGCCGCCACTGTCAGCGGCATCAGCCGCGGCACCGAAAGTCTGGTCTTCCGCGGCAAGGTGCCGCAAAGCCAGTACCAGGCGATGCGCTGCCCGTTTCAGGACGGCGAGTTTCCCGGCCCGGTCAAATACGGCTACGCCTCGGTCGGCCGGGTCGAGGTCGGGCCCGACGCGCTGCTCGGCAGCCGCGTCTTCTGTCTCCACCCGCATCAGGATCGCTACGACGTGCCGGCGGATGCCGTGCTGCCGATCCCCGACGCGGTAACCGACGAGCGCGCGGCGCTCGCCGCCAACATGGAGACCGCGATCAATGCGCTGTGGGACGCGGCGCCGCGCCTCGGCGACCGCATCGCCGTCGTCGGCGCCGGAATCGTCGGCAGCCTCGTCGCATCTCTCGCGGCACGGCTGCCGGGAACGCGCGTCACGCTGGTGGACACCAACCCGCGCCGCCGCGATCTCGCCGCTGTGCTCGGCTGCGACTTCGCCGCGCCGGGCGGGGCGCCGGGCGATGCCGATCTCGTCATCCACGCCAGCGGCAGCGAGGCCGGACTCGCCACGGCGCTCGGCCTCGCCGGCTTCGAGGCGACGGTGCTGGAGCTGAGCTGGTACGGCACGGCGGCGATCGCTGCGCCGCTCGGCGAGGCCTTCCACAGCCGGCGCCTTACCCTGCGCGCCTCGCAAGTCGGCGCCGTCGCGCCGGCGCGGCGCGCGCGCTGGAGCCACCGCCGGCGTCTCGCCCTGGCGCTCGACCTGCTCGCCGATCCGGTCTACGACCATCTGCTGACGGGCGAGAGCGGCTTCGCCGAATTGCCCATGGCGCTGGCGCGCCTCGCCGCGGCGCCGGGCGACGCCCTGTGCCGGATCGTCCGTTACCCCTGAACGAAGCGGAGTCTCCACTCGATGTACAGCCTCGCCGTCAGCAGCCATTTCATGATCGCCCACAGCTTCGTCGGCGAGGTCTTCGGCCCGGCGCAGCAGCTGCACGGCGCGACCTATGCCGTCGATGCGGAGTTCCGCCGCGCCACGCTCGATGCCAGCGGTCTGGTCTGCGACATCGGCCTCGCCTCCGTCACGCTCAAAGCGGTGCTCAACGAGCTCGACTTCCGCAATCTCGACGAGGCGGCGGAGTTCAGCGGCCGCAACACCACCACCGAGTTCCTCGCCGGCGAGATCTTCCGCCGGCTGGCGGCGCGGCTGCGCGCCGGCGCGCTCGGACCGGGGACGAGCGGAGCCATCGCCTCGCTGCGAATCGTGCTGCGCGAATCGCCGGTCGCCTGGGCTGCCTTCGAGGCCGCCCTCGCCTGATGGCGGAAAACTTGACCGGCCTGGCCTTCCTGGTTCCCGGCCGTCTCGATCAGCTCACCGGCGGCTACCTCTTCGACCGTCGCATCGTCGAGGGGCTGCGCGGGAGCGGTCGCGTGGTCAATGTCATCGAGCTTGCCGGGCACTATCCCGATGCCGATGCGGCGGCGCGCCGGTCGGTCGGCGCCGCGCTCGCCGCGCTGCCCGACGGGACGGCGGCGGTTATCGACGGGCTGGCACTGCTCGGCGCGGCGGATTGTTTGGCGGCGTCGGCGGCGCGGCTGCGTCTCGTCGCCTTCGTCCACCATCCGCTCGCCAGCGAGACCGGGCTCGCGGCTTCGGTGAGCGCGCGCTTCGCCGCGCTCGAGGCCGCGCTGCTGCGGCATTTGCGCGGCGTCATCTGCCCGAGCGAGGAAACCGCGACGGCGCTCCGCGTCTACGGTGTCCCGCGCGAGCGCATCGCAATCGTGCCGCCGGGCACCGACAAGCCGGCCGGCGGCGCCGGACCGATATCGGTGCTGGCGACGGAGACTGGCGTGCGACTGCTCAGCGTCGCCAGCATCACCCCGCGCAAGGGCCATCTCGTCCTCGCCGCCGCGCTCGCCCGCCTGACCGACCTCGCGTGGCGCTTGCGCTGCGTCGGCAGCCTGACACGCGATCCGACAACAGTGGAGGCGCTGCGCCGCAGCATCGCCGAGTCCGGCATCGCCGACCGTGTGACGCTTGCCGGCGAGTGCCCGCCGGACCAGCTCGCCGCCGAGTACCGGGCCGCCGATTGCTTCGTCCTGCCGTCCTTCCACGAGGGTTATGGCATGGCCTTCGCCGAGGCGCTGGCGCATGGCCTGCCGATCGTCGCCGCGCGCGCCGGGGCGGTGCCCGGCACGGTTCCGGACAGCGCCGGGCTGCTCGTGCCTCCGGGCGACGTCGCGGCGCTCGCCGCGGCGCTGCGCCGCCTCATCGTCGACGGCGCGCTGCGCCGCCGCCTCGCCGCCGGCGCATGCGAGGCCGGCGCTGCGCTGCCGGATTGGCACCAGTCGGCGGCGCGCTGGGCCGCCGCCTTCGACCGGCTGATCGGCGAGCCGGGATGCGCGGGGGAGAGGTAGTGACGATCTACCGCGATCTCGACCAGGCGGCGCTCGACGCGCAGTACAATCTGCGCGCTGCCGTGCCGGGCCATCCCGCCTATTTCGCCCATTGGGCGGCGGAGAGCGAGGCAGCGCGGTCGCGCCTTGCCGGCCGGCTCGACCTCGCTTATGGCGCGGGACCCGGCGAGACGCTCGACCTCTTTGCGGCCGATCGCAGGCCGGCGCCGCTCCTGGTCTTTCTCCATGGCGGCTACTGGCAGGCGATGGACAAGCGCGATTTCAGCTTCATCGCCCCGGCCTATCTTGCCGCTGGCATCGCCGTCGCCGTGGTCAATTACAGCCTCGCCCCCGCCGCGGGGATGGACGACATCGTCGGGCAGATTCGCCGCGCGGTCGCGTTTCTCGCCCGCGAGGGCGTCGCGCTCGGCATCGATCCCGATCGGATCTTTCTCGCCGGCCACTCCGCCGGTGGGCATCTCACTGTCATGGCGATGCTGACCGACTGGTCGTCATTCGGCCTCGCACGCGATCCGCTCAGCGGCGGCTGCGCGCTCAGCGGCATCTTCGATCTCGAGCCGATCCGCCTCTGCTATCTCAACAAGGCCGTCGGTCTCGATGTGGTGACGGCGCGGCGCAACAGCCCGCTCCATCTGCTGGCGGCCGCCGCACCGCCGCGCGGCACGCTCCTGCTCGCCGTGGGTGGGCACGAGACCGCCGAGTTCCATCGCCAGCAGGCAGAATTCGCCGCCGCCTGCCGGGCCCACAAGTGGCATTGCCGCGTCGTCGCGCAGCCGGCGGAGGAGCATTTCTCCATCGTCGATCGCCTCGGTGAGCGCGACAGCGCGCTTCACGCCGCGCTGGTCGAGGCTATAACGCAGAGCAGCTGAAACGCGGGTCAAGTCACGCCCGACCGCCTTGCCAATGCCGCGTGCCGGACGGCAAGGCGAGCGCCCGCCGAGAGGCGCCATTGCCAAAATGGCGTCGGCACTCTCTAGTTTTCCGCCCGTTGCGACCGTGCGGTAATGCTTCAATTTGAGCGGGATGATGGCGCTCTGTGGCTGGCCGGTCGGGGCGAATTACTTTGCGTCTCCCATCGACGGCGTGGAGAATTTCGCCGCGGCGTGTTATGACGCAGTTGCGAAGCCGCCGCATCTCGGGCGCGGCGTCATGGTCGAACTCCGAACGGGAGGGCCAAGCAGGAGAGCGGAATGACGGTCGGACGCAAGATACTCCTCGTCGATGACGACGTGGCCTTGCGCCACTCGCTGGCCGAGCAGCTGCGCCTGCACGAGGAGTTCTTGCCCGAGGAAGCCGAGGACGGCGCCAAGGCGCTGGCGCTGGTCGGCCAGCAATATTTCGACGCCATCCTGCTCGATGTCGGCCTGCCCGACATGGATGGGCGCGAATTGTGCCGTCTGATGCGGCGCTCCGGCGTGCGCTCGCCGATCCTCATGCTGACCGGCGCCGATACCGATTCCGACGCCATTCTCGGCCTCGATTCGGGCGCCAACGACTACATCACCAAGCCGTTCCGCCTCTCCGTCCTGCTCGCCCGGCTGCGCGCCCAGCTGCGCCAGCACGAGCAGAGCGAGGACGCCGTCTTCACCATCGGCCCCTACACGTTCCGTCCGAGCGCCAAGCTGCTGGTCGACGGCGCCGGCCGCAAGAAGGTCCGCCTCACCGAGAAGGAAACGGCGATCCTCAAATACCTCTACCGTGCGGGCGCCAAGGTGATCGGCCGCGACACCCTGCTCGGCGAGGTCTGGGGCTACAATGCCGGCGTCACTACCCAC
>DATAQP010000211.1:0-12403 GCA_036264595.1 Allostellaceae bacterium | reverse complement strand
GCGAGCACCGGAGCGGCAGCGAGAACGAGAAGAGCGAGCGACCAGACGGCTTGTCTCATGCGGGCGGTCTCATGCGGTGTCTCACGTCGGCGGCCCCCGTTGCACGGGACGGCCAGCAGGCTAGCCGCTGGTGGCCATCCTTGCCAGCCGCCATCCCGGCCGCGCTTTCCGAGCCGGCGAATTTCCTCTACACAGGCCGGCGATGGCCCTCCTGCGCTCGGTCGCCACGGTCGGCGGCTATACCCTGATCAGCCGCGTGCTCGGCTTCGTCCGCGAGATGCTAACGGCGGCGTTTCTCGGCGCCGGGCCGGTCTCCGACGCCTTCTTCGTGGCGCTGCGGCTGCCCAACATGTTCCGCAGCTTGTTCGCCGAGGGCGCCTTCAGCGCCGCCTTCGTGCCGATCTTCGCCGGCATGATCGCCAAGGAGGGGCGCGTCGCCGCCCTCGCCTTCGCCGAGGACGTGCTCGCCGTGCTGCTCACCGCGCTCTGCCTCTTTCTTCTTCTCGGCGAGATGGCGACGCCCGTCATCCTGCAGGTCATCGCCCCGGGTTTCGCCGCCGAGCCGGCGAAATTCGCCCTCGCCGTCGAGCTCACCCGCATCATGTTTCCCTATCTCGTCTTCATCTCGCTCGTCTCGTTCCTCGGCGGCATGCTCAACTCGGTCGAGCGCTTCGCCGCCACCGCGGCGACGCCGGCGCTGCTCAACGTCTTCCTGATCGCCGCGCTGGTCTTCGTGCGGCCGGTGAACGCGGCGGCGCTCGCCTGGGCGGTGACCGCCGCCGGCCTCGCGCAATTCCTCTGGCTGGTGCTGTCGTGCCGCCAGGCCGGTCTCGTGCTTGCCCTGCCGCGGCCGCGCCTCTCGCCCGAGGTGCGGCGTCTGCTGCGCATCATGCTGCCCGGCGTCTTCGGCTCGGGCGTCGTGCAGGTCAATCTCCTGGTCTCGACCGCCATCGCCTCGCTGCTGCCGACCGGCGCCGTCTCCTATCTCAGCTATGCCGACCGGCTGAACCAGCTGCCGCTGGCGCTCATCGGCATTGCCGTCGGCACCGCGATCCTGCCGCAGCTGTCGCGCCAGGTGCGCACCGGCGACGATGCCGGCGCCGTCCACACCCAGAATCGCGGCCTCGAGCTCGCGCTGCTGCTCACCCTGCCGGCGGCGGTCGCGCTCGCCGTCGCCGCCCATCCCATTCTCGCCGCCGTCTATCAGCACGGCGCCTTCGGCGCGGCGCAGACCGCAGCCACGGCGCCGACGCTCGCCGCCTATGCGATCGGCCTGCCTGCCTTCGTCCTCGTTAAGGTGATGGCGCCCGGCTTCTTCGCCCGCCAGGACACGGCGACGCCGGTCAAGATCGCGGCAGTCACCGTGGCGGTGAACATCGTGCTGACCGTCACGCTCGGCATCGTCCTGCCCTTCGCCCAGATCGGCATCGCGCTCGCCACTTCGGTGGCCGGCTGGGTCAACGCGCTGTCGCTCGTCGTCATGCTGCACCGGCGCGGCCATTTCACCCTCGACCGCCAGGCGCGTCGCCGCCTGCCGCGCGTCGCCCTGGCGGCGCTCGGCATGGGCGTTCTCCTGCTCGTCGCCGAGCAGCTTCTGGCACCATTGCTGGCCGGCCGCCTGGCGCTCCAGCTGACCGCGGTCGGCGCCCTGGTCGGCGGCGGTCTCGTCGCCTATGCCCTGCTCGCCTTCCTCTCCGGCGCCGCCGACTGGCGGGACGTGAAGCGCCGGCTGCGCCGGCAAACGGCCTGACCGCCCGTGCCGGCAAGGGCTTGACCGGCCGCGCGGCAAGCGGCGATAACAGCGCCCCTCGCACGAATCACGCTCACTCGGTCGCACTCCCATGAACCGCATCTTCTCGGGCATCCAGCCCACCGGCAATCTGCATCTCGGCAATTATCTCGGCGCCATCCGCAACTGGGTGGCGCTGCAGCGCGACTATGACTGCATCTTCTGCATCGTCGACCTGCATGCCCTGACGCAGCCGCAGGACCCGGTGCAGCTGCGCAACTCGACCCGCGAGGTGACCGTCGCCTATATCGCCGCCGGCATCGATCCCGAGCGCTGCCTGATCTTCAACCAGAGCACCGTCGCGGTGCATTCCGAGCTCGCCTGGCTGCTGTCCTGCTATACGCCGCTCGGCTGGCTCAACCGCATGACGCAGTTCAAGGAGAAGGCGGGCAAGCAGCGCGACATGGCGTCGCTCGGCCTCTATTCCTATCCTGTGCTGATGGCCGCCGACATCCTCGCCTACAAGGCGACGCATGTCCCGGTCGGCGAGGACCAGAAACAGCATCTCGAGCTGGCGCGCGACATCGCCGGCGCCTTCAACCGGCGTTACGGCGTCGAGTTATTCCCGCTTCCCGAGCCGCAGATCTTCGGCGCGGCGACGCGCGTCATGAGCCTGCGCGACGGCAGCAAGAAGATGTCGAAATCGGACAGCTCGGACTACTCGCGGATCAACATGACCGACGACGCCGACACGATCGCGCTCAAGATCCAGAAGGCGAAGACCGACCCGGAGCCGCTGCCCGACAGCGAGGCCGGGCTCGCCAACCGACCCGAGGCGGCCAATCTGCTCGGTATCTACGCCGCCTTGACCGACACCACCCTCGCCGAAGCGGTTTCGCGCTTCGCCGGGCAGAACTTCTCCGTCTTCAAGAAGGAGCTCGCCGAAATTGCGGTCACGGTACTCGGCCGCATCGGCGGCGAGATGCGTCGCCTCGTCGCCGATCCCGGCTATATCGACGGCGTCCTGCGCCGCGATTCGGAGCGGGCGCGGGCGATCGCCGAGCCGCATCTGCGCGCGGTTCAGGACATCATCGGGCTGCTGCGTCCCTGAGGTGGGATTTGCGGCGCATTCGTGGCGGGATTCAGGCGCGGTTTTCTGCCAAATTCCACGGAAATTGGCTTTGCCCTCGCGAATCGCGGTTGTAAGGTAGTCGGCGGAGCGAGGCGTGGCCGCAACCGCGCGGTAAGCGGCATCCTGGCGCCAATCAACCGGTCAGCGCAGCACGCGCCAAGATAAAACCCTACCTCCCGGGTCCAATGGAAATCTACCTGCCGATTGCCGAGGTCTCGCTGGATGTCTTCGTCCTGCTGGCCCTTGGCGCCGGGGTCGGATTTCTCTCCGGGGTGTTCGGCGTCGGCGGCGGCTTCCTGCTCACCCCCTTCCTGATCTTCATCGGCGTGCCGCCGGCCGTCGCCGTCGCCTCGTCCGCGAACCAGCTGGTCGGCGCCTCGGTCTCGGGCGTGCTGGCGCATTGGAAGCGCGGCAATGTCGATTTCAAGATGGGCGCCATCCTGCTGATCGGCGGCTTCCTCGGCTCGCTGCTCGGCGTCTGGCTGTTCGGCATATTGCGCCGCCTCGGACAGATCGAGCTGGTCATCAATCTCTGCTTCGTGCTGCTGCTCGGCACGCTCGGCGCGCTGATGCTGGTCGAAGGCACGCGTACCCTGCTGCGCCGCCGCCGCGTGGGGATGCCGCGGCGCAAGCTGCATCAGCACACCTGGATCCACGGCCTGCCGCTCAAGATGCGGTTTCGCCGCTCCAAGCTCTATATCAGCGCCCTCCTGCCGCTCGGCCTCGGCTTCCTCATCGGCATCCTCTCGGCGATCATGGGCATCGGCGGCGGCTTCGTCATGGTGCCGGCGATGATCTATCTGCTCGGAATGCCGACCATGGTGGTGCCCGGCACGTCGCTGTTCCAGATCATCTTCGTCGCCGCCACCGTGACGGTGCTTCAGGCGATCAACAATCGCACGGTCGACGCCATGCTCGCCCTGGTGCTGCTCATCGGTGGCGTGCTCGGCGCCCAGATCGGCACGCGCATGGGCTCGCGGCTGCGCGGCGATCAGCTCCGCATCATGCTCGCCGTGCTGGTCCTCGGCGTCGCCATCAAGCTCGCCGTCGACATGACGATGACGCCCGAGCAGCTCTATTCCGCCGCGCCGGTGCTATGAGGAGAGCACGGCAGCTCTTCCTGGCCGGCGCGCTCGCCCTGGCTATCGGCCTGCCGCTGGGCGGCGGCGCAGCGCGCTGCGAGCCGCTGGTCGCCGATCTCACCGGCCATCTCATCGGCATCACCGGTGCCTTCACCGGCGCCAGCGTCGTGCTGTTCGGCGCGACCGACGGCCCGGGCGACGTCGTCGTGGTGGTTCGCGGTCCCGAGCACGACGTTGCCGTGCGGCGCAAGCGACGGGTCGCCGGCATCTGGGTCAATGCCAAGGAGGAGGTCTTCACCGATGTGCCGAGCTTCTACAGCATCGCCAGCAGCCGGCCGCTCGACACCGTCGCGCCGCCGGCCGTGCTCGGCTTCAACGAGTTCGGCCTCGACTATCTGCGGCTGAAGCTGACGCGCGGCACCCTGCGCGAGGAGGACATCCCGTTCCGCGACGCCCTGATCGAGACGCAGCAGCGCGAGAGGGTGTTCGCCGAGACGGTCGGCAAGATCGATTTTCTTGGCGACCGCCTGTTCAGCACGACCCTGAGATTCCCGTCGAATGTGCCGGTCGGCACCTATGAGGTGAAGGTCTTCCTCATCCGCAACAAGGCGGTGGTGAGCGCGCAGACGACGCCGCTCGTCATCGCCAAGGTCGGCCTCGATGCCGAGATCGCCGATTTCGCCGACCGCCGCGCCGCCATCTACGGCTTGGTTGCGGTGGCGACGGCGATGGTGGCAGGATGGCTGGCCAGCGTTCCCTTCCGCAACGCCTGACCGCAACGACATGAGCGCGCCGACCGAATCAGACCCCAAAAGCGCAGGCTGCGCCTCGCCCGAGCGCGTCTTTCTCGTCGTCGTCGACGAGAGCGAGGAGCTCAGGCTGGCGCTGCGCTATGCGGCGCGCCGCGCCCAGCACACCGGCGGCCGCGTCGCCCTGCTCTTCGTCATCGAGCCGAGCGATCTGCAGCAATGGGCCGCGGTCGAGACACTGATGCGCGAGGAGCAGCGCGAGCAGGCCGAGGCGCTGCTGCAGAAGCTCTCCGCCGAGGTCGCCGAGCTGTCGGGCTCCATGCCGGTCATCTTCATCCGCGAGGGACGGCGGCGCGACGAGCTGCTCGCCCTCATCGACGAGGAGCCCAGCATCTCGATCCTCGTCCTAGCCGCCAGCGCCGGGGCGGAAGGGCCGGGGCCGCTGATCACCGCGCTGACCGGCAAGGCGCTGACCAAGCTGCGCGTGCCGATCACCATCGTCCCCGGCAGCCTGACCGAGCAGCAGCTCGACGCGCTGACTTAGGGCGCGCATCGCGCATCGCCAATACCCCTATAAACGAAAGGGTTGAAAACCGGCAGGTTTCTCCCAAGCTAGCTAGCGAGACGGGCTTGCCGCGCCCGCGACGGAAACCCCCGGAGAAAATTCGATGTTCATCCAGACCGAGCTGACACCCAATCCGGCGACCCTCAAATTCCTCCCCGGGCGCAGCGTCATCGACAGCGGCACGGCGAATTTCACCGATGCGGCGGTGGCGGCCTCACGCTCGCCCCTGGCCGAGCGGCTCTTCGCGGTCGGCGGCGTGACCGGCGTCTTCCTCGGCGGCGACTTCGTCACCGTGACCAAGGACGAGGACAGCGACTGGTACCAGCTCAAGCCGGCGATCCTCGGCATCATCATGGAGCATTTCACCGCCGGGCGCCCGGTCCTGCTGGACTACGAGGGCGGCGCCGACGGCGCGGCGACGGGCGGTGAGATCGACAGCGACATCGTCGTCCAGATCAAGGAGCTGCTCGAGACGCGGGTGCGGCCGGCAGTCGCCCAGGATGGCGGCGACATCATCTTCCACGATTTCAATGACGGCGTCGTCTACCTCCATATGCAAGGCTCGTGCGCGGGATGCCCGAGCTCGACGGCGACGCTCAAGTCCGGCATCGAGAACATGTTGCGCCACTACATCCCCGAGGTGCAGGAGGTCCGCGCCATCTGAGGCCGCGTCATCTGAGCAGACGACCAAGGGGCGCCGCTTCTGCGGCGCCCTTCTTCGTGAGGGGAAGGACGATGAGCCGGATGCTCGACGACGCGGCGAGATCATCCGAGCGGCCGCGTCACATCATCGGCGGCGTCAGCACGCTGTCGCTGAGCAACGGATATTTGCTGCGGGCGTCGAACAACTGGTAGTGCCACCACTCCTTGCTGTAGAAATCCCAACCCGCCGCGCTCATCAACCCGAGCAGCGTGAAGCGGTTGCGCTGGGCCTCCAGCGCGATGTCGGGATTGGCGTGATGCGAGAGCGGCGTCAAGGCATCGAATTCCGTCCCCATGTCGAGCGCGTTGCCGGCGCCGTCGACCAGGGTGAGGTCGATGGCGACGCCGCGCGAATGGGGCGAGCCGCGCCGGGGGTCGGCAATGAACTCGGGATCGGGGCGGGCATTCCACAGCACCCATTGCGCCTCGGACGGGCGGAAGGCGTCGAAGATCCGCAGGCGCAGCCCGAGCGGCCGCGCGAGGGCAACGACGCGGCGCAGCTTCGCCTCGGCATCGCGGTGCAGATAGCAGCCGGGGCGGGCATAGACCCGCTTGCCGGTGAGGTTGCGGGTGGTGGCATAGGCGATGTCGAGCTCGACATCGTGGGCTTGCGGGGTGATCTCGACGAGCATCGGGGCTTCGCTGACGGGGGTGGGGCCGGGGGTGGGGGCAATGGCGGGGAGGCGGGGTCGGCGCGCCTAACTAGCATGGCCAAGCGGGCGGGCGAAGCCCCTCGCACAGCTACCGTCCCCGCCGCATGACGATCCTCGCCCTCGATACCTCGGGCGCCGCCTGCTCGGTGGCCCTGCGCGACCAGGCGGGACGGCTGCTCGCCCATCGCTTCGAGGCGCTGCAGCGCGGCCATGCCGAGCGGCTCATGCCGATGCTGCGCGAGGCGATGGAAGAGGCTGCCGTCGATTTCGCCGGGCTCGCCCTCATCGCCGTCACCACCGGGCCGGGCAGCTTCACTGGCATCCGCGTCGGCCTCGCCGCCGCGCGCGGCCTCGCTCTGGCGAGCGGCCTGCCGATCCTCGGGGTCACCGCCTTCGAGGCGCTGGCGGCGGCCGTGCCGCCGGCCGAGCGGCATGGGCGCGCGCTGCTGGTGGCGATCGACAGCCGGCGCGGCGATTTCTTCATCCAGAGCTTCGCCGGCGACGGCTCGCCGCTTTCCGCGCCCGAAGCGGTGCCGGCCGAAGAGTTGGCGGCCGCCGTGCCAGCGGGGGACGTGCTCCTCGCCGGCGACGGCGCGGTGCGCGCCGCCACGGTACTGGCGGCGGCCGGGCACGCCGCCCTGTTGACGAGTGCGGCGGGGCCGCCCGACGCCGCCGCCGTCGCCGCCGTCGCGCTGGCGCGCTGGCACCCCGGCGAGCGGCCAATGCCACCGCTGCCGCTTTATCTGCGGGCGCCCGACGTGACGCTGCCAGCGCCGCGTCCGGCGCCGCGCTGAGGGTCGCGCGATGAACCGGTCGCGCACTGTCGCCGCGAGCGACGCCGCGGTCATCGCCGCCTTGCACGGCGAATGCTTTCCCGACGATCCCTGGGGCGAGCAGTCGGCCAACGAGGTTCTCGCCATGCCGGGCGCGTTCGGCTTCCTCGCCGTTGCCGAGGACGGGGCGACGCCGACAGGCTTCCTGATTGCCCTCGCCGTGGCGGGAAGCTGCGAGATTCTTGCCCTCGGCGTGCGCCCGGCCTGGCGCCGACGTGGCATCGCCGGCGCCCTCCTCAACCGTCTCCTCGCCGCGGTGGCCGGCGTCACGCCGGTCGTCCTCCTCGAGGTCGCCGAGGACAACGACGCCGCGCTGGCGCTCTATAGCGAGGCCGGATTCGCCCGGGTCGGGCGCCGCCCGGCCTATTATCGGCGGGCCGACGGGGCGCGGGTCGCGGCGCTTCAGCTCCGCCGCTGCGAGGCGCAGACGCCCGCTTTCTAGCAAGAACTGGCAGGCGCGATCACTTTCCGCATAATCGCAGCTGTTGCGGTTACTAAAGTATTGCTTTGGTCCAGGAAGATAATTATATCGACGTACAGTGATCGATCAGAGGAAGAGTCGACAATGACTGAAAGTGCGAACGCGGGCGACATTTTGGCGCTAACGACGGAGATCGTCGCGGCCCATGTCTCCAACAATACGGTGTCCGTTGGTGACTTGCCGCATCTGATCAATCAAGTCTATCAGTCGCTCTCGACGATTGGCACCGGCACGGCTCCCGTCGTCGAGCGACCGCAACCGGCGGTTAGCGTCAAGAAGTCGATTACCCCGGACTACATCGTCTGCCTCGAGGACGGCAAGAAGCTGAAGATGCTGAAGCGGCATCTCAAGACCGCCTACAACATGACGCCGGAAGATTATCGCGAGCGCTGGGGCCTGCCGGCCGACTATCCGATGGTCGCGCCCAACTACGCCAAGCAGCGCAGCCGGCTGGCCAAGGAAATCGGCCTCGGCACGCGGGCCCGCAAGGCGGGCGCCGCCTGACGATTCCGCCGATCCCGCCGAGAGGCGCGGGCTTGCCGGCGGTGGCCGGCGCGTGCCAACGGGGTAGGCTGGTCGCCACCTTTCGGCTATAATTGCCCCTCGCGACGGCATTCTCTGACACGGTGCATGAGATGGTCTCTCGCCTGGAGCAGCTGTGCATTGACAGAAAGCTGAAGATGACCGAGCAGCGTCGCGTCGTCGCGCGCGTGCTGTCCGATGCCGCCGACCATCCCGATGTCGAGCAGGTCTATCGCCGCGCCGTCGAGATCGATCCCCATATCAGCATCGCCACCGTCTATCGCACCGTCCGCCTGTTCGAGGAGGCCAATATCCTGGCGCGCCATGATTTCGGCGACGGGCGCGCGCGTTACGAGGAAATGCCGACCGACCACCACGACCATCTCATCGACGTGCAAACCGGCCGCGTCATCGAGTTCCGCAACGAGGAGATCGAGAAGCTGCAGCGCTTCGTGGCGAGCGAACTCGGCTACAAGCTGGTCGACCACCGTCTCGAATTGTTCGCCGTGCCCCTCGAGGCTGGCAAAAGCAGCAAGTCGTGACGATGGCGGCGACGGCGATCGTCGGCACGGATCCTGGCTCTCCCGGCGATCGCCGCAGCGGAAGGCAGGCGGACCAAGCCTGGACGGGCTGAGGGCGATGCGCGCCTTTCTGCTGCGGTCGTCCCGCATCTCGGTCTATCTCGGCGTCACCCTGTCGCTGATCGGCGTCCAGGCCCTGTTGCTGGCGATGAGATCGCCGCTCGCCGCCGAGCTTCCCCGCCTCTACCACCGGCTGTGCTGCCGCATCCTCGGCTTTCGCATCGTCACCAGCGGCGCGCCGTCGGAGCGCCGGCCGACGCTGTCCGTCGTCAACCATGTCTCCTATACCGACATCACCATCCTCGGCGCGCTGATCCGCGGCTCGTTCATCGCCAAGTCGGAGGTCGCGCGCTGGCCCCTCTTCGGCGTGCTCGCCAAACTGCAGCGCACCGTCTTCATCGAGCGCCGGGCGCACCGCATGGCGGCGCAGCGCGGCGCCATCGCCAGCCGTCTCGCCTCGGGCGACGGGCTCATCCTCTTCCCCGAGGGGACCAGCAGCGACGGCAATCGCGTGCTGCCCTTCAAGAGCGCGCTGTTCAGCGCGGCGGAAAGCACGGCGGGAGAGGCGCCGGTGGTGGTGCAGCCGGTGTCCATCGCCTATGTTCGCCTCAACGGCGTGCCGATGGGCCGCCTCTACCGCCCGTTCTTCGCCTGGTACGGCGACATGGAGATGGCGCCGCATCTGTGGACCTTGCTCGGCTTCGGTATAGTCACCGTCAGCGTTGAGTTCCACGAGCCGGTACTCGCCAGCGCCTTCCCGTCGCGCAAAGCGCTGGCGGCGCATTGCCGGAACGTCATCGCCGAGGGCGTCGCCCGAGCGCTGTCGGGGCGCGAGCAAGGCGTCGCGGCGCCGGCATTGTCCCGAGGCGAGAGCGTGGCGCCGACGGCGATCGCCGCCGCGCAGGCATGAGAATGAGCAAAACGGAAGGCACGGATTTGGCCAAGCGGCTCTATATCAAGACCTATGGCTGCCAGATGAACGTCTATGATTCGGCACGCATGGCCGATCTTCTGGCGCCGCTCGGCTATCGCGTCGTCGACACCGCGGCTGCGGCCGACATGGTCGTGCTGAATACCTGCCATATCCGGGAGAAGGCGGCCGAGAAAGTCTATTCCGAGCTCGGCCGGCTGCGCGTCCTCAAGCGCCAGCGGGCGGAAGAGGGCGGTCGCATGGTGCTGGCGGTCGGCGGCTGCGTCGCCCAGGCCGAGGGCGCCGAGATCCTGCGCCGCGCGCCGCATGTCGACATCGTCTTCGGCCCGCAGACCTATCACCGCCTGCCCGGCATGGTGGCCGGCATCCTCGCCGTTCCGGCGGGCGGCGCGGCGCGCGCCCTGCTCGACACCGAATTCCCGGCGGAGGCGAAGTTCGACTTCCTGCCCGAGACCGCGGCGGCTGCGCCGGGCATCGCCGCCATCCTCAGCGTGCAAGAGGGCTGCGACAAGTTCTGCAGCTTCTGCGTCGTGCCCTATACGCGCGGCGCCGAATATTCGCGCCCGGTCGCCGACGTCCTCGCCGAGGCGCGCCGCCTGGTCGTCGCTGGGGCGCGCGAGATCACCCTGCTCGGCCAGAACGTCAATGCCTATCATGGTGTGGCCCCCAATAGCAGCATTGCGAGCGGCGGCGAGTGGGGGCTCGGACGGCTCATCCACGCCCTCGCTGAGATCGACGGCCTCGCCCGCATCCGCTACACGACCTCGCATCCCGGCGATGTCGACGATGCGCTGATCGCGGCGCATCGCGACGTGCCCCAGCTCATGCCGTTCCTCCATTTGCCGGTGCAATTGGGCTCCGACCGCGTGCTCGCGGCGATGAACCGCAAGCATACGGCGGACGATTACCGCCGCCTCATCGCGCGCTTCAGCGCAGCACGGTCCGACATAGCGTTCTCGTCCGATTTCATCGTCGGCCATCCCGGCGAGGACGAAGCCGATTTCGCGGCGACGCTCGCCCTCGTCGAGGAGATCGGCTACGCGCAGGCCTTCTCGTTCATGTACTCGCCGCGCCCGGGCACGCCGGCGGCGCAGGCGGCACAGCTCGCCGACGAGGTCAAGGCGGCGCGGCTCGCGACCTTGCAGGAGGTGCTCTGGACGCAGCAGCGCCGCTTCAACGAGAGGAGCCGCGGCCGCGTGCTGCCGGTGCTGCTTGAGCGGCCGGGCCGCCACGAGGGCCAGCTCATCGGCCGCAGCCCCTATCTGCAATCCGTCCATGTCGAGGGCGGCGCGGATCTGCTCGGCGCGCTGCTGCCGGTGCGCATCGTCGGCGCCGGGCAGAACAGCGTCGCCGGCGTGCTCGAGAGCGTACCGCAAGAGGCGGTGTCGGCATGAATGCGGCGGTGACCTCCTCGAGCGAGAAGGCGGCGGCCGGGCAGGGCCGCGTGACCATGCAGTTCGACGACAACATGCTGCTGCCGCAGCTCTTCGGCGAGCGCGACCAGCATCTCGAGCGCATCGAGCGTCAGCTCGGCGTCTCGGTCGTCTCGCGCGGCAACCGCCTGGCCGTCGCCGGGCCGGAGGCCGCCACCGAGATAGCGCGGACGGCGCTCGTTGCCCTCTACGACCGGCTGAAGCGCGGCATGGAGGTCGACGCTGCCGCGGTCGACGCGGCGCTGCGCATGGCTAACCGCGCGCCCGCGGGCGATGCGGTGCCGCTGTGGGACGACGCCATGGCGATCCACACGCGCAAGCGCCGCATTACCGCGCGCTCACCCAATCAGGCCGCCTATATCAGGTCGCTGCGCGAGCGCGAGATGGTGTTCGGCCTCGGTTCGGCGGGCACCGGCAAGACCTATCTGGCGGTTGCCGCGGCGGTCGACAATCTGATGAGCGGCGCGGTCGCCCGCATCATCCTGTCACGCCCCGCGGTCGAGGCCGGCGAGCGTCTCGGCTTCCTGCCCGGCGATCTGCGCGAGAAGGTCGATCCCTATCTGCGCCCGCTCTATGACGCGCTCTATGACCTGGTCGACCCGGAGAAGGTCGACAAGATGCTGGAGAAAAATGTCATCGAAGTTGCGCCCCTCGCTTTCATGCGCGGCCGCACGCTCAACGATGCCTTCATCATCATGGACGAGGCGCAGAACACGACCATCGAGCAGATGAAGATGTTCCTGACCCGCATGGGAAATAACTCCAAGGCGGTGATCACAGGCGACATCACGCAGATCGATCTGCCCAATCCGCGCAAGTCGGGATTGCTGGATGCGATCAATATCCTTGACGGCGTGGAGGGCATCTCTTTCTGCCACTTCGCAGATGGGGACGTGGTTCGGCATGCGCTGGTGCAGCGAATTGTGCGGGCCTACGATGCGTCTAAGCCACAGCAGCAGGAACTGCCGCTGGCGCTTGGCGAGGGAATCGAGTCGCGGACAGATCAGCAG
>DATAQP010000177.1:0-2476 GCA_036264595.1 Allostellaceae bacterium | reverse complement strand
GGTCTCGCGCCGCAGCCGCGCCGCGTCGAACACTTTCTTCAAGTCAGCGACGCCGGAGAAGATCGCCGAAATCTGCTCGAAGTAAAGCTCGGTGGCATGCGCGAGGAGCCGCGCCACCGTGGTCTTGCCGGTGCCGGGCGGCCCCCAGAAGATCAGCGAACCGAGCGAGCGCGTCTCGAGCATGCGGGTGAGCGCGCCGTCAGGGCCAAGGAGGTGATCCTGGCCCACGACGTCGGTCAGCTTGTCGGGGCGGAGCTTGTCAGCAAGAGGCCGCGGCGCATCACGATCAAGCCCGCTTGCGGCGAACAGGCTTGGTCCCGTCGATTTGGGACGCGAGCTCATCCGGAAAACATCACTGAGATCTGCTGGCCGCCGCGGACGAGCGTGACCCGCCAGGAGTGGCCGCCGCCATTGGTGGCGTGTTCGAGGTCGCCCGATTTGGCGATCTTCTGGCCGTTGACCGTGAGCACGATGTCACCCTTGCGGAAGCCGATATTCTGCGCCGTCGAGCCGTCGACGATGGTCGTGATGACGACGCCCTCGGTCTGCGGATCAAGCCGCAATTCGTCGGCGAGCGCCGGCGACAGATTAGCCACGGTGGCGCCGTCGAACGGCGAACGGTTCTTGATCTCGATCTCGTTGCGCGGCGTATCGGGCAAAGCCTCGAGGCTGACCGGCACGACGAAGCTGCGTCCCTGCCGCACCACGCCGACCTGCGCGGCGCCGCCCAGGGGCTTGGTGGCAAAGCGGTAGTCGAAACCTTGCGGATCGTCGACATCGACGCCGTCGATGCTGACAATGAGATCACCGGTCTTGAGGCCTGCCTTGGCGGCGGGGCTGCCGGGGACCAGGTTTGCGATCAGCGCACCGGCCGGGCGCTTCAGCCCAAGACTATCGGCGATTTCCGGCGTCACTTCCTGCAGCTTGGCGCCGAGCCAGGCGCGTTTCACCGCGCTCGAGCCGCCTTGCGCCGAGGCGACGACGACGCGCACGCCGTTCGCGGGAATGGCAAAGCCGATGCCCTGCGAGCCGCCGGAGCGCGAATAGATCGCCGAATTGATGCCGACCAGGCGGCCGCTCATATCGACCAGCGCGCCGCCGGAATTGCCGGGATTGATGGCGGCGTCGGTCTGGATGAAGAACTGATAATCGCTGATGCCGACCTGCGTGCGCGCCACCGCCGAGACGATGCCGTGGGTCACGGTCTGGCCGACGCCGAACGGATCGCCGATGGCAAGCACGACGTCGCCAACTTGAAGATCATCGGAATTGGCGAATTGCAAAGTCGGGAAGCGCTCATTGGCGCCCTTGATGCGCAGCACCGCGAGATCGCTGCGCTGATCCTTCAAGACGATGTCGGCGCCGAACTCGCGTTTGTCGGACAGCGCGATCTTCACTTCGCTGGCATCCGCGATGACGTGATAATTGGTGACGACCAGGCCCGAAGGATCGACGATGACGCCCGAGCCGAGCGAGCGCTGCACCAGCTCCTGCGGCATGCCGCCGCCGAAGAACTGGCGGAAGAACGGATCCGCCATGAACGGATTGCGGTTCTCGACGACATGGGCGGCATAGACATTGACCACCGCCGGCGCCACGCGCTTGACGATCGGCGCGTAGGATAGCTGCAGCTGGCCTAGCGAGCTCGGCACCTGACGGTCCTGAGCGAAGGCAGGCGGCGCGAGCAATACAGCGAGAGCCGTGAGGGCGAAGAGAGGCAGACGCAGCATCAGGACCTCGAATCAATGCGCCCAGTTATAGGCAGACGACCGAGGCCTCTAGCAGGGCGTGGAAAGGACTTTACGCCGCAGCGGGCGCTGTCTCCTCGGCGGCGCGCTCCGGTACCGGACCGGAATCCAGCCCCTTGGCGTCGACGTCGCGATCGACGAACTCGATCACCGCGACCGGCGCGGAATCGCCATGGCGGAAGCCCGCCTTCATGACGCGGGTATAGCCGCCCTGACGGTCCTTGTAGCGCGGGCCGATCACCTCGAAGAGCTTCTTGACCATGGCGAGGTCGCGCATCTCGGAGATCGCCTGGCGGCGCGCATGCAACCCGCCGCGCTTGCCGAGCGTGACCAGCTTCTCGACGATCGGACGCAGATCCTTGGCCTTCGGCAAGGTGGTGGTGATCTGCTCGTGCTTGATCAGCGACGCGCAGAGATTGGCGAGCATCGAGCGGCGATGGTCCGAGCGCCGGTTGAACTTGCGGTGTGCTTTGCCGTGATTCATTTGCCTGTACTCTTAATCCGCGATGCTGGCCTTGTGCCGCGCATTCAGCTCAGTAGTGGTCCTCGAAGCGCTTGGCCAATTCCTCGATGTTCTCCGGCGGCCAGCCGGGAACTTCCATGCCGAGATGCAGACCCATCTGCACCAGCACTTCCTTGATCTCGTTGAGCGACTTCCTGCCGAAATTCGGCGTGCGCAGCATCTCGGCTTCGGTCTTCTGCACCAAATCGCCGATGTAGACGATGTT
>DATAQP010000166.1:0-2191 GCA_036264595.1 Allostellaceae bacterium | reverse complement strand
CGCGGTCACCGGGCTGCGCAATCCCTGCTACCAGCTGAACGGGATCCAGCCCGGGCTGATGGCGGCGACGCTCGGCCGCGACGCGCAGCGCAATCTGATCCGCAAGGTCGGCATCATGGCCGTGGTCGTAGCCAGCGGCACGGTGCGCGCCGGCGATCCGATCGAGGTGGAGCTGCCGCCCGAGCCTCATCGGCCGCTGGCGCCGGTGTGAGCCGGGCGGGCGCGGCTCTGTCAGAAATAATTCACCCGTCTGTAATGGGTGAGTCCCCGGTCGACGCCGAGGATTGCGGATCGAGGCCGCATTCTCGGAATCAAACGGGCGCATGGAACCAGCAATCGACGTCTCGCATCTGACGAAGACCTTCGGCGGAGGCAGGGGCGGGGCGGGCCGCAAGGCGCTTGACGATACCTCGCTGAAAATCATGCCGGGCGAGATGGTGGCGCTGATCGGCGCCTCGGGTTCCGGCAAGTCGACGCTGCTGCGCCATGTCGCCGGGCTGGTGGCGAGCGATCACGATCCGCGCTGCAGCGTCGCCGTGCATGGCGACCGCCTGCAGGCGGCCGGCCGCGCCGCCCGCGACATCCGGCAGCGCCGGCGCGACATCAGCGTCGTCTTCCAGCAATTCAACCTCGTCGACCGCCTGCCGGTCCTGACCAACGTGCTGGTCGGTATGCTCGGTCGCGTGCCGCTGTGGCGCAGCCTGCCCGGCATCTTCACCGCGGCTGAGAAGGCGCTGGCGCTCCAGGCCCTCGCCCGGGTGGGCATCGCCGAGCTGGTCGGCCAGCGCGCCTCGACCCTGTCGGGCGGCCAGCAGCAGCGCGCGGCGATCGCGCGCGCCCTCGTGCAACGTGCTCGCGTCATTCTGGCTGACGAGCCGATCGCCTCGCTCGATCCCGAATCCTCCCGCCGCGTCATGGAGTTGCTGGCGCGCATCAATCGCGAGGACGGCACGACCATCGTCGTCTCGCTGCACCAGGTCGATTACGCGCTCACCTATTGCCCACGCGTCGTCGCGCTGCGCCAGGGCAAGATCGTCTATGACGGGGCGAGCGCCACCGTCACCAAGGAATTGCTGCGCGAGCTCTATGGCAGCGAGCTCGATCGGCTCGAATTGGGCCCCGCGGAGCCGCAGCGCGCCGATCCGCACCGCCAGGCCGGGCGCGGCCGCCTGCCGCTCGCCGCCGCGGTCGAAGCCACTCTCTAACCGCCGACATCATCAACCAAACAGAGGGGAATTGCCTATGCTGCGCAGAACATTGCTCGCCGCCGGATTCATCGGTCTGGCCGCCGCTGCCACGCCGAGCGTCGCCGAGGAGCTCAAGGAGCTCAATGTCGGCGTGCTCTCGACCGATACATCGGCCGCGCTCAAGAAGAACTGGGAGCCGCTGATCGCCGATCTCGGCAAGGCCATCGGGATGAAGGCCAACGGCTTCTATGCCTCCGATTATGCCGGCGTCATCGAGGCGATGCGCTTCAACAAGGTGCAGGTCTCCTGGTTCGGCAACGCCTCGGCGGTACCTGCCGTCGACCGCGCAGAAGGCGAGGTTTTCGGGCGCGGCACCGGGGTCGACGGAACCCAGGGCTACTATTCGCTCCTCATCGTCAACAAGGACAGCCCGATCCACTCGCTTGAGGACATCATCAAGAGCCCCGGCACCTATACGTTCGGCAATGGCGACCCGAACTCGACCTCGGGCTTCCTGATGCCGAGCTACTACGCCTGGGCGAAGAACCACATCGACATCACCAAGCAGTTCAAGCGCATCGCTGTCGGCAACCATCAATCGAACATGGTCGCCGTTGCGAACAAACAGGTCGACGTCGCCACCAACAATACCGAGGACATGGCGAAATTCGCTAAGAGCCAGCCCGATAAGGTCGCCGAGGTGCGCGAGATCTGGCGCTCGCCGCTCATCCCCGGCGATCCGCTGGTCTATCGCAAGGATCTGCCGGCCGATCTCAAGGCCAAGATCAAAGCCTTCTTCGTCGCCTACGGCACGCCGGCGGCGGGTCCGGGCTGGGAGAAGCAGAAGGAGAACCTGGCCAATCTGAGCTATGGGCCGATCCGTGCCTCGGACAATACCCAGCTCGTTCCGATCCGCCAGATCATGCTGTTCCGCGACAAGATCAAGCTCCAGGACGACGCCAACATGTCGGCAGAGGAGAAGACCAAGCGCATCGGCGAGATCG
>DATAQP010000161.1:0-10845 GCA_036264595.1 Allostellaceae bacterium | reverse complement strand
CATCGCCGTGCTGTTCACCTACAACAAGCTGATCGCCGAGAGCGAGATTGTCGTCATGCGGGCGGCCGGGATGAGCCAGTTCGACCTCGCCAAGCCGGCCTTCGTCCTGAGCGGGATTGGCGCCGTCATCCTGTTCGCCCTATCGGCCTATTTCCTGCCGACTGCCAATCGCGCGTTCAAGGATCTGCAGTTCGAGATTCGCAACAAGTTCGTTTCCGCCGTCCTCCAGGAGGGCACC
Organism: Allostellaceae bacterium; assembly: GCA_036264595.1. GTDB lineage: Bacteria > Pseudomonadota > Alphaproteobacteria > ATCC43930 > CGMCC-115725 > URHD0088. Next base: position 10,607 of record DATAQP010000161.1, on the reverse strand, counting down.
TTCACGACGATCTCGGAGAATCTCACCGTCTATGTCCGCGGGCGCGACGCCAATGGCGAGATGACCGGCTTCCTGGTGCAGGACGAGCGCGATCCCGTCAAACCCGTCACCATCATCGCCGAGCGTGGCGCCTTCGTCGAGACGGAAGCCGGCTCGCGCGTCTTCCTGGTCAACGGCAATCGGCAGCAGATGGATCGCACGACCGGGAAGCTGTCCGTGCTGACCTTCGAGAAGTACACGCTCGACCTCTCGGACGCACACGATACGACGGCGGGACGCGTGCGCGAGCCGCAAGAGCGCTATCTCGGCGAGCTGTTCTTTCCGGGCGAAAACGGCGTCAGCCGCGCCTTCCGCAACAGCCTGCGCCTGGAGGGGCATCAGCGGCTAGTCGTGCCGCTGACGGCGTTTTCCTTCGCCATCATTCCGCTGGTCGCGTTGCTCTGCGGCGAGTTCAACCGCCGCGGCCAGGTTCGTCGCATTCTGCTCGCCGCCGCGCTCGCCCTGCTGTTCGAGACGCTCGATCTCGGGCTGCGCAACCTTGCCGTACGCTACTCCGCCGGCATCGCGCTGATGTATCTCAACGCGCTGCTGCCGGTCGCGATCGGCTGCTTATTCCTGCTCGACGAGAACCGTCGCCTGTCGGTCCGCCGCGGCGCGCTGCCGCAGCCAGCGACAGGAGGCGCGGCGTGAGCGACGGCCACCGCAGGCCTGCGAGCCGCGCGCCGATGAGCGCGCCGTGCTGATCGCCAAGACGCTATCGAGCTATCTGGCGCGCCAGGCGTTTATCTGGTGCGGCGGCGTTTTCGGCATCATGCTGACGATCACCTTCCTGCTTGATTATCTGGAACTCATCCGGCGTGGCGCGGCGCGGCCCGAGGCAACGCTTGCGCTGCTCCTCGAGATGGCGGCCCTCAAGCTGCCGCACATGGCGCAGGAGGTGCTGCCTTTCGGCATCTTGTTCGGCACAATGCTGGCATTCTGGCGGCTGACGCGCAGCAATGAGCTGGTCGTCGCGCGCGCCGCCGGCGTCTCGGTCTGGCAGTTCCTGATGCCCGCTGAGCTCTTCGCGCTGGTCATCGGCGTGCTCGCCGTCACCGTGTTCAACCCGGTCGCCTCGGCAATGCAGGCGAGCTACGAGAATCTGGAAAGCCGCGTTCTGCGCGGCTCGAGCGACCAGTTCACGCTGACTCATTCGGGAATGTGGCTGCGCGAGACCGACGATCAGGGCAACCAGCGCATGCTCCATGCTGATCGCTCCAGCCAGAACGATATCGCCCTCGAGCACGTCACCATTCTGTTCTTCCACGGTGTCGACCAGTTCACCGATCGCGTCGACGCCAAGGAGGCCCGGCTGGTGCCGGGGCATTGGGAGGTCACCGACGGGGTGCGCTGGCAGCAGAATGGCGAGAGCGAGAAATTCGTCACGCTCCAGCTTGCCACCCAGCTGACGCCGCGCAAGATCCAGGACAGCTTCGCCTCACCGGAAACGATGTCGTTCTGGGATCTGCCGGGCTTCATCCACCTGCTCGAAGTGTCAGGCTTCTCGACGCAGCGCCACCGGCTCTACTTCAATGCTCTGTTGGCACGGCCCTTCCTGCTCTGCGCCATGGTGCTGATCGCGGCGACGTTCAGCCTGCGCATGCAGCGGCGGGGCGGCGCGACGCTGATGATCATCGGCGGCGTTGCCACCGCCTTTGCGCTGTTCTTCCTATCTGACATCGTCTTCGCCCTCGGCCTCTCGGCGACCATTCCCGTCACGCTGGCGGCCTGGACGCCGGCCGGCGTTTCGATGCTGATGGGCGCGGCGATGCTGCTCCATCTCGAAGACGGCTGAGACACGGACGATCGGTTGGGGGAGCGATGACGGCGGCGATCGATACGTTGACGAGCACGGCGGCGGCCGGCCAGCGGGGCCGGCGTCGGGCATGAGAGGTCGCGGTCTTCCCGGGAACCGGCGCCACAGCCTGTCGCGGGGCTTGCTTCGCGGCCTCGTCGGCGCAGTATTCGTGCTGGTCGCGGCGAGTGGTGCCACATCCGCGGCACCGCGCAGCAACGACACCGGTAACTTGCTGTTTTCCGCCGACGAGCTGCAGAACGACCAGGAGCTCGGCCTCGTCGTCGCCAAAGGCCATGTCGAGATCAGCCAGGGGCAGCGCACGCTGCTCGCCGACACGGTGACCTACAACCAGCGCACCGACACGATCACCGCATCGGGCCATGTCAGCCTGCTCGAGCCGACCGGCGAGGTGTTGTTCGCCGATTTCGTCGAGCTGACCAACCGCTTCAACGACGGTTTCCTGCAGGACATCCGCGGCCTGCTGTCCGACCGCTCGCGGCTCGCCGGCAACACCGGCCGGCGCACCGGCGGCGGCCGGCTCGAGGTGCGGCGAGGCGTCTACTCGCCGTGCGATCTCTGCCGCGATGATCCGACGCAGCCACCGCTTTGGCAGTTGCGCGCCGAGCAGATGGTGCACGATCGGCAGCGTCATATCATCGAGTATCGCGACGCCACGCTCGAGCTCAAGGGCGTTCCCATTCTCTATCTGCCGTACCTTGCGCATCCCGATCCATCGGTCAAGCGGCAGAGCGGCTTGATGGCACCGACTTTCGGCAACTCGACCAATCTCGGCGCCCACATCACGATCCCCTATTACTGGGCAATCGGGCCCGATCGCGATGCCACCTTCAACCCGACCTTCACGACGGATGCCGGCCAGGTTCTCGCCGGACAGTACCGTCAGCGCTTCGCGAACGGCGAGGTTCAGGGCAGCGGCAGCATCAACTGGGATCCGACTGGCAATGCCGCCCCGGGCACACTGGTGCGCGGCCATGCTTTCAGCACCGGCTCCTGGGCTCTCGACGACAATTGGCGCACCGGCTTTCGACTCAACCGCGCGACCGACCAGACCTATCTGCGCCGCTTCCACTTCGGCGGCAGCGAGAATTTCTTGACCAGCCGGGCCTATGGCGAGCGCTTCGATCAGCGCAGCTTCCTCGGCATCGACTCCTACGCCTTCCAGACATTGCGCCAGGGCACGAACGACCACACCCAGCCGATCGTCGCGCCGGTCGTCGACTACAACTGGCTGAGCACGCCCGAGTCCTACGGCGGGCGCTTCAACGTCGACGCCAACATGCTCGACCTCAATCGGCTGAAGGGCACCGGCAGCCACCGGCTGTCGCTCGGCAGCGGCTGGTCGCTGCCGTTCAAGGATTCGCTGGGCGGCGTATACGAACTGTCGACGACCGTGCGCGGCGACACCTACTACTCGACCGATCTGCAAGTCACGCCGAACGAGCGAGCGCAGGATACCTTCGCCGGCCGGGTCTTCCCGCAGGCGGCGCTGCAGTGGCGCTATCCATTGGTGAGGCGCGGCGCGAATTTCTCGCAGACGATCGAGCCGATCGTCATGGCCGTTGTCAGTCCACGAGGCGGCAACCCGTCGACCATTCCCAACGAGGACAGCCTGGCTTTCGATTTCAGCGACAACGACCTCTTCGTGCCCAATCGCTTCGCCGGGCTCGATCGCGTCGATGGCGGCGATCGCGTCGATTACGGCCTGCGCGCCGCGATCTACGGCGATGCAGGCGGCAGCTCGCGCATGCTGATCGGCCAGAGCTACCGGCTGCAGAACAACGGCGGTTTCCTTCCCGGCTCGGGACTCGAGAACAAGTCCTCCGACGTCGTCGGACGGATAAGCGTCTCGCCGAGCTCCTATTTCGATCTGATCTACCGCTATCGGCTCGACAAGGACAATCTCCGCCCGCGGCGTCACGAAGCCAGCTTCTACGGCGGTCCCGAGCAGCTGCGGCTATCGCTCAACTACATGAAGCTGCCTTCCGATCCGATCGGCGGCGACCCGTCGCCGCGCGAGCAGATCACGGTCGGCGTTACCGCCGGATTGACGCGGAATTGGACGGTATCCGTGGCGACGACACGCAACCTGACCAGCACGCTCGGCGTCAGCACGATCTCGTCGGGGCTGATCGCCACCTATCGCGATGAATGCCTCGCCTTCATCACCTCGCTGACGCAGTCGGGGACGACCGACCGCGACATCAAGCCGGGCACCTCGCTGCTCTTCAGCCTGGTCTTCAAGAACCTCGGCGAGCTGGCCGCCCCTACTTATTCTACCAGTGGTGTGCCATAAGCCGATGCGGACCGCTGGCGAGGGTCAAGCCGGGCGGGACAAGCAGCCCCTCGGCTTGTATGATGGCGGTGTGAAATACCCTTGCAGTGACATGAAGCCTCTTCGCGTAGCCCTCGCCCTCATACTCGTTCTGCTGACCCCGGGCGTCGCCGCCCAGGCACAGGAGACGCGCATCGCCGCGGTGGTTAACGACGAGGTCATCTCGGTCGCCGACCTCGCGGCCCGCATCCGGCTGGTCTTCGCCTCCTCGAACATCCCGGACACGCCCGATACGCGCCAGCGCGTCACCCGTCAGGTCGTTCGCATGCTGATCGACGAGAAGCTTGAGATGCAGGAGGCCAAGCGCCTCAACATCACCGTCTCGGACGACGAGGTCGCCAAGGCTCTCGTGAATATCGAGGCGCAGAACAAGCTCTCCAAGGGCGGGTTGGACTCCATGCTGACGGCGCGCGGCGTCCCGCGCGGCACGCTGGTCGACCAGGTTACCGCGACCCTCGCCTGGAGCAAGGTCGTTCGCCAGAACCTCAACCGCGTCACGCCGATCTCGGACGAGGAGGTCGACAGCGCCATCGCCCGCTTGCGCGAGACGGAGGATCAGCCGCGCGCCCGCATCGCCGAGATATTCCTGGCGGTCAACAACCCGCAGCAGGACGAGGAGGTTCATCGCTTTGCCGACCAGCTCTTCGATCAGCTGCGACAAGGTGCTCATTTCCCCGCGCTTGCCCAGCAATTCTCACAATCGGCGACGGCGGCGGTCGGCGGCGATATCGGTTGGGTCTCGCCCTCGCAGCTGGCCAGCGAGATCGGCAGCACAGTGCAAAAATTGAACCCCGGCGAGTTGGCGCCGCCCGTCCGCGCCGCCGGAGGCTACTATCTCATCCTGGTGACCGATAAGCAGACCGGCGGCAACTCTGAAGAGGACACTCGCGTCGCTCTCGTCCAGATCATGTTTCCGCTGCCCGCCAATGCCACGCCGGCCGACCGTCAGAAAGTCACGGCACAGGCCGAAAGCGTCAGCAAGGAGGCCAAGAGCTGCGGCGAGATGGCGCGCATCGGCCGCGAGCAGGCGCCGCAGACCTCGGGCGAGATCGGCAAGCTGCGGGTCGGCGACCTGCCCGCCGAGCTGCGCAAGACCGTGCTTGGCCTGCAGGTCGCCGAAGCCTCGCCGCCCGTCCCACTGCGCGGCGGCATCGGTGTCCTCATGGTATGCGAGCGCGAGAGCGCTGCCAATGCGCTGCCCAGCCGCGACCAGATGGCGGACGACCTCGCGCGCGAACGCTTCGAGAATCTTCAGCAGCGCTACCTGCGCGATCTCAGGCGCGCCGCCTTCGTCGACATGCGGGTATGACGGCACTCGCTCCCCTGGTGCTGACGATGGGCGAACCGGCTGGGATCGGCGCCGAGATCGCGATGGCGGCGTGGCTCCGCCGCGGCGAAGGGCTGCCGCCGTTCTTTCTCCTCGACGACGTCGACCGGCTCGCCGCCCTGGCGCGCCGCCTCGGCTGGACGGTGCCGCTGCAGGCGATCGCCGCGCCGGAAGAGGCAGCCGCCGCCTTCCCCATCCGTCTGCCGGTGCTGCCCATCGCGCTGGCGCGCCCGGTGGTTCCCGGACAGCCGGATACCGGCAATGCCGGCGCCATCATCGCCGCGATCGACACCGCCGTCGGCTTCGCGGCATGCGGTCGGGCAGCGGCGGTGGTCACCAATCCGATCAACAAGCAGGTTCTCTATTCCGCCGGCTTCAAGCATCCCGGGCACACCGAATATCTCGCCGAGCTCGCCGGCGGCGTCCAGCCGGTGATGATGCTGGCCTGCCCGGAGCTGCGCGTCGTCCCGGTCACCATCCATCTCGCGCTCCGCGCGGCGGTCGCAGCGCTGACTGGCGAGGCGATCGTAGCCGCCGGACGGATCACCGCCGCTGGGCTGCGCCGCGACTTTGCGATAGCCCGTCCCGTACTCGCGGTCGCCGGACTCAACCCGCATGCCGGCGAGAGCGGCGCTCTCGGCCGCGAGGAGATCGAGATCATTGCCCCCGCGGTCGCCGCCCTGCGACGCGAAGGCATCGACGCCGTCGGCCCTTTCCCCGCCGACACGCTGTTCCACGCAGCGGCGCGCAAGCGTTACGACGCCGTGCTCTGCATGTATCACGATCAGGCGCTTATCCCGATCAAGACGGTCGATTTCGACGGCGGCGTCAACGTCACGCTCGGCCTCCCATTCATCCGCACCTCGCCCGACCACGGCACCGCCTTCGACATCGCCGGCAGCGGCACCGCCAATCCGACCAGCCTGATCGCCGCCCTCAAGCTCGCCGGCGAGATGGCGGCACGGCGCGCCAGCTTCCGCGCGTCCGCCGCCTGAGCCCGCCGCCGCCAGGGGATCGGCCGCCAGAAATGCCCCCGCTGCGCGAGATCATCGCGCGCTACCAGCTCGGCGCCCGCAAGGGGCTCGGACAGAACTTCATCCTCGATCTCAACCTGACGCGACGCATCGCGCGCGCCGCCGCACCGCTCGATACAGTCTCGGTGATCGAGATCGGCCCCGGTCCCGGCGGCTTGACGCGTGCACTCCTCGAATGCGGCGCTCGCCATGTCACGGCGATCGAGCGCGACGCGCGCTGCATCGCCGCGCTGCATGAATTGAGCGCTGCCTATCCCGGACGGTTGACGGTGATCGAAGGCGACGCCCTGGCGCTCGATCCGACGGCGCTGGTCGTGGCGCCGCGCAAGATCGTCGCCAACCTGCCCTACAACATCGCGACGCCTTTGTTGATCGCCTGGCTGAGGCAGATCGGCGATTACGAGAGCCTGACACTTCTCTTCCAGAAGGAAGTCGCGCAGCGCCTGACGGCGCCCCCCCGCTCCCATGACTACGGGCGGCTGAGCATCATTACGCAATGGCTCACTACCGCGCGCGCGCTGTTCGACATCCCGGGCAGCGCCTTCGTGCCGCCGCCCAAGATCACCTCGACTCTGGTCCAGCTGAGGCCGCGTACCGCCGCGCTGGGCCAGTGCCGCTTTGCCGATCTCGAGCGCGTTACCGCCGCGGCGTTCGGCCAGCGCCGCAAGATGTTGCGCGCCAGCCTGCGCACGCTCGGCGACAGCGACGCGCTGCTCGCCGCCGCCGGCGTCACTCCGACGGCGCGCGCCGAGGAGCTTACCGTCGAGGAATTCTGTGCGCTGGCGCGGGCACTGGCGGCGGCCAGCCAACGCGCGTAGAGGCTACTGCCCCGACCGTAGTCGGTTGACGAAATCGGCAAGGCCGGCCTGCCTCTCGCGCTTGAGTCGCTCGGCGGTCAGGATGGCCTCGACTTGGGTGACGCTGCGATCGAGATCGCGATTGACGATAACGTAGTCGTATTCCGCCCAGTGGCTCATCTCGTCGGCCGATTTCGCCATGCGCTCGCGGACGGTTTCGGCGCTGTCCTGCGCCCGCGTCTTCAATCGCTCCTCGAGCGCGGCCATCGAGGGGGGCAGGACGAAGACGGCGACGAGGTCGCTGCGCACGCTCTCCTGGAGCTGCTGCGTGCCCTGCCAATCGATATCGCTGATGATGTCGCGCCCGCTCGCCAGCGTCGCCTCGACGGCGGCGCGCGGCGTGCCGTAGCGATTGCCGAAGACGATTGCGTGCTCGAGCAGCTCGCCTGACGCGACCATATGCTCGAACTTCGCGGCATCGATGAAATGGTAATGCTGACCGTCGATCTCACCGGCGCGCGGGGCGCGCGTCGTCACCGAGACCGAGATGCCGAGCTCGGGATCGCGCGCGATCAGTCGACGGGTGATCGTCGTCTTGCCGGCGCCCGACGGCGAGGAGAGCACGAGGAGCAACCCCCGACGGGTGATCTCGCCAGTGATCTCTGGGGGCATCGCCCTATCCTGTCCTATTCAATGTTCTGCACCTGCTCGCGCAGCTGCTCGATCGCAGCCTTGAGGGCGAGGCCGGTGCGCGTCAGCTCGACATCGGCGGATTTCGAGCACAGCGTATTGGCCTCGCGGTGGAATTCCTGGCAGAGGAAATCGAAGCGCCGGCCGATCGCGACGCCCTCGCGCAGCAGGTCCTGCGCCGCCGCGAGATGCGCCGCCAGCCGGTCGAGCTCCTCGCGGATATCGGCGCGCGCCACGAGCAGTGCCGCTTCCTGCGCCAGGCGCTCCTCAGGCAAGGACGGCGAGGCGTCGAGCAGCGTGGCGACGAGCGCCCGCAAGCGCGCCCGGATGGCGGCGGGTTGTGCCGCCGCGCTCGCCTCGGCGGCAGCAGCGAGCGACGTCATCTCGGCGAGTCGCTCGCGCAGCACGGCTTCGAGCCGGGCGCCTTCGGCAGCGCGCATGACGACCAGGCGGGCAAGCGCGCTCTCCCAGCCAGCGATGAGGACCGGCGCGAGCTTCTCGCGCTCTTCCGCAGTCTCCTCCTCGCCGGCCGATTCGAGCACGCCGCGCAGGGCGAGCAGCCCGTCGAGGCGCGGCGGCGCAGCCTCGATCTTGCCGCTCAGCTCCTCGGCGAGGGCGAGAATCTGGTCGAGCGCGGCGCGGTTGATGCGCAGACCGCCGCCGGCGCCCGCCTCGCGGGTGAGGGTCAGCGCCGCCGCGATGGCGCCGCGCTTGATGTGCTGTCCAAGGCCCGCGCGCAGCGCCGGCTCCAGATAGTCGAATCCAGGAGGCAGCCGCAGCCGCAGGTCGAGCGATTTGCTGTTGACGCTCTTCAGCTCCCACGCCCAGGACACGCCGTGCTGGCTGCCCTCGGTGCGGGCGAAACCGGTCATGCTGGCGATCGTCAATGGATCCTCGATGCACTGCCCGACGGCAATCCGGCGGTCAGCGAGTTATAGCTGCGCGTGGCAATCGCAACAACACGTTCGGGCTTCACTCCCGCGAGTGCCGCACGAGGGTGACGTTGTGGTTGTGCTCGGCGAGGGTACGGGCGAAGAGATGGCGGCCAGTGCCGTCGGCGACGAAATAGAGCTCGTCGTGCTGCGCTGGCTGCGTTGCGGCGCGCAGCGCCGCGCGGCCGGGATTAGCGATCGGCGCCGGCGGCAGACCCTTGACGAGATAGGTGTTGAATGGCGAGGCGACGGCGAGGTCGGCATGGCTGACGGGATGGCCGAGCGGGTGGACGCCGTCGCTCAGGGCAAAGGCAACTGTGGGATCGGATTGCAGCCGCATGCCCAATTTCAGACGATTGAGGAAAACGCCGGCGATGCGCGCCCGCTCGTCGTCGCGCGCCGCCTCCTTCTCGACCAGCGAGGCGAGGATGAGCGCCTCGCGCGGGCTCGCCAGCAGCAGATCCGGCTGGCGCGCGGCCCACAGCTCGGCCAGGGTGCGCGTCATGGCGCGGCGCATGCGCGCCAGGATGTCCTGGCGCTTGTCGCCATTGGCGAAGATGTAGGTGTCGGGCAGCAGCGTGCCCTCCTCCTCCGGCGCGGCGATCGGCCCGTCGAGCGCGTCATCGGCGCGCAGCAGGGCCAGCACATCGGCGTTGCTCCAGCCTTCCGGCATGGTGATGCGGCGCTTTACCGTCCGCCCCTCGACCATCTGGTCGAGGACGGCGCGCGGGCTGATGAAGGCGGTGAAGGCGTATTCGCCGGGCCGCAGGCGGCCGGCCTGCTTGGTCAGCTGAGCGCCGGCGACGAAGAGCTGCGGATAGGCGATGATGCCGGCATCGGCGAGCTGGCCGGCGATCGCGTCGATGCCGGCGCGCGGCACGATGACGGTCTTGGCGACAGCGAGCGGCCCGGGCGAGACGAAGACGTAAACCGCCCAGCCGATGAGTGCGCCGGTGGCGAGAAGTAGGAGAAGAACGGCGGCGCCGAGCCGGCGCCAGAACCGCCTCATCGCCCGGCCTTAGGGCGGCGGGGCGAAGATCAGCGAGGCGTTGGTCCCGCCGAAGCCGAAGGAGTTCGACAGGACGTGGCGGATCTTGCGCTCCTTTGCCTGCTTCGGCACGAGATCGATGTCGCAGCCCTCGGACGGGTTCTCGAGGTTGAGCGTCGGCGGCGCGATGCCGTCGCGCATCGCCAGGATCGAGAAGATCGCCTCGACGCTCCCGGCGGCGCCGAGCAGATGGCCGATCGCCGATTTGGTCGACGACATCGAGAGCTTATAGGCGTGCTTGCCGAACAGCCGCTTGACGGCGCCGAGCTCGATCTCGTCGCCGAGCGGTGTCGAGGTTCCGTGCGCGTTGATGTAGTCGATCTGATCGGGCGAGAGCTTGGCGCGCTTCAGCGCGTTGCGCATCGAGCGGAATGCGCCGTTGCCGTCCTCGGCCGGGGCGGTGACGTGGTGGGCATCGCCCGACATGCCGTAGCCGATGAGCTCGGCATAGATCTTGGCGCCGCGCTTCTTGGCGTGCTCGTACTCCTCGAGCACGACGATGCCGGCACCCTCGCCCATGACGAAACCGTCGCGGTCCTTGTCCCATGGCCGCGAGGCGCGCGTCGGCGTGTCGTTGAAGCTGGTCGAG
>DATAQP010000158.1:0-1633 GCA_036264595.1 Allostellaceae bacterium | reverse complement strand
CGCCCGTATCGTATCCTCTCATGCGCTGCCCGAAGCTTGAGCGAGTGACCGCCATGCCCGACGCCAAATATCTCGATTTCGCCACCCTCGCCCTTCATGCCGGTCAGAGGCCCGACCCCGCCACCGGGGCGCGCGCGGTGCCGATCTATCAGACGACGAGCTTCGTCTTCCAGGACAGCGATCACGCCGCCTCGCTGTTCAATCTCGAGCAGCCGGGCTTCATCTACTCGCGCATCGGCAATCCGACCGTCGCCGTGCTGGAGGAGCGCATCGCCGCGCTCGAAGGCGGCGTCGGCGCGGTCTGCACCGCCAGCGGCCAGGCGGCGCTCCACCTCGCCATCGTCACCTTGATGGGGCAGGGCGGCCACATCGTCGCCGCGACCTCGCTCTATGGCGGCACGATCAACATGCTGAAGCTGACCCTGCCGCGCTTCGGCATCACTTCGAGCTTCGTCGATCCGCGCGACCCCGCCGCCTTCGCCGCCGCCATCCGCCCCGAGACGCGCCTCGTCTTCGCCGAGATGCTCGGCAATCCCGGCCTCGAGGTGCTCGACGTTCCGGCCGTCGCCAAGGTGGCGCACGATGCCGGGCTGCCGCTGATGATCGACGCCACCTTCGCGACGCCCTATCTCATCCGCCCGATCGAGCATGGCTGCGACATCGTCATGCATTCGGCGACCAAATGGCTCGGCGGGCACGGCGTCGCCATCGGCGGGGTCATCGTCGATGGCGGCCGCTTCGACTGGGAGAAATCGGGCAAGTTCCCGACCCTGACCGAGCCCTATGCCGGCTATCACGGCATCGATTTCGCCGAGGAGTTCGGGCCGCAGGCCTTCATCATGCGGGCGCGCGCCGAGGGCTTGCGCGATTTCGGCGCCTGCATGAGCCCGACCAACGCGTTCCATATCCTGCAAGGCGTCGAGACCTTGCCGGTGCGCATGGCGCGCCATGTCGAGAACACCCGCGCGGTGCTCGCCTTCCTGGGGAGGAACGAGGCGGTCTCCTGGGTCAACCATCCGAGCCTGCCATCGCACCCCGATCACGATCTGGCGCAGGTTTTGCTCCCCAAGGGAGCGGGCTCGATCGTCAGCTTCGGCATCGAGGGCGGCCGCCCGGCCGGCAAGGCCTTCATCGACAGTTTGAAGCTCATCTCCCATCTCGCCAATGTCGGCGATGCCAAGACGCTGGTCATCCACCCGGCCTCGACGACGCATCAGCAACTCGACGCCGCCTCGCTCGCCGCATCGGGCATCGGCGAGGACATGATCCGCCTCTCGGTCGGCCTCGAGGAAGCTCGCGACATCACCGACGATCTGGCGCAAGCGCTGCGCGCCTCGCAGAAGGTCGCGGCGCCGGCCAAGGCGGCGGAGTAGGGCGATGGCGGGGCAAGGCGACGCTTTCACCACGAAGACACGAAGGACACGAAGAAGGATGATCGCGCGAAGCGCGAAGAAACTGACTTCGTGCCTTCGCGTCTTCGTGGTTCAAACGTTCCTTCCTGCTTGCGCGGTGGGTTGAATGGAGATCGCCACTCCCACCCACCGCCTTTACGCCTCCACCGGCGGCAAGCAATTCGATCCCACCCAGCCGACGATCGCCTTCATCCACGGCGCCGGGATGGATCACACGGTGT
>DATAQP010000149.1:0-1541 GCA_036264595.1 Allostellaceae bacterium | reverse complement strand
CCTCCTCCTCGCCGGCACCTTGCAGCTGCATCAGCGGGATGAGCTGGCGGGCGACGAAGGGAAAGGTGACGAAGATCGTCGCCAGCACCAGCCCGGGCACCGCGAAGACGATCTTGATCCCATGCGCGGCAAGGATCGGGCCGAGCAGGCCCTGGGCGCCGACGAGCAGAACATAGACCATGCCTGAGATCACCGGCGATACCGAGAAGGGCAGGTCGATCAGCGTCGTCAGCAGGCTCTTGCCGGTGAACTCGAACTTGCTGATCGCCCAGGCGGCGGCAAGGCCGAAGGCGGTGTTGAGCGGTACCGCGATGGCGGCAACCAACAGCGTCAGCCGGACCGCCGCCCGCGCATCGGGCGCGGCGAGCGCGTCGCGATAGGCGACGAGGCCTTTGGCCAGCGCCTCGCTGAAGACGACAGCCAGCGGGACGACCAGGAAAACCGCAAGGAAGACGGCCGCCGCGGCGATGAGGACCCGACGGCCGATGCCGGTACCGATGTCAGATGCCATGATGGCGACGCACCAAGGACTGACCGAGATTGATCGCCAGCAGGATGGCAAAGGAGGCGACCAGCATCGCGACGCCGATGGCGGCGGCGCCCGGATAGTCGAATTGCTCGAGCTTGATGACGATGAGCAGCGGCACGATCTCCGACACGCCGGGCATGTTGCCGGCGATGAAGATCACCGAGCCGTACTCGCCGAGCCCGCGGGCGAAGGCGAGCGACGCGCCGGTAAGAACGCCGGGCAGCAGCGCCGGCAGGACGACGCGGAAGAAGATCTGCCCCGGCCGCGCGCCGAGGGTGAGCGCCGCCTCCTCGGCATCCTGCGCGAGATCGGCGAGAATCGGCTGCACCGTGCGGACGACGAAGGGCAGGCCGATGAAAACGAGGGCAGCCAATATGCCAAGCGGCGTGAAGGCGATGTCGATGCCGAAGCGGCTGAAGATGCCGCCGATCCAGCCGCTATCGGCATAGAGCGTGGCGAGGGCGATGCCGGCGACGGCGGTCGGCAGGGCGAAGGGCAGATCGACGAGCCCGTCGAGCAGGCGCCGCCCGGGAAAGCGATAGCGCACGAGCACCCAGGCGACGAGAAGGCCCACCACCGCGTTGATCAGCGCCGCGACGAAGGCGATCCCGAAGCTGACGCGGAAGGCGGCGGCGACGCGCGGATCGCTCAGCGTCGCGAGGATGGCTGCCGGCGTAGTCTCCGCCGCCTTGAGCAGCAGAGCGGCGAGCGGCATAAGGACGATGAGGGAGAGATAGCACAGGGTAAGGCCGAGCGTCAGGCCGAAGCCGGGAATGACACGGCGATGCCGCATCGCGATCGGCCACGTCAGCGAGGTCGTCGTCATCGTCGGCGCACCCGCCGGATGGCGGCAGCGCGCATCACTTGCCCGGTTTATAGATCTGGTCGAAGACGCCGCCATCGGCGAAATGCGTCGCCTGGGCCTTCTTCCAGCCGCCGAACAGCTCGTCGACGGTGAAGAGCGGGATCTGCGGGAATTGATCGGCGTGGCGCGCGGCGACCTCTTGCAGGC
>DATAQP010000137.1:0-3924 GCA_036264595.1 Allostellaceae bacterium | reverse complement strand
TCGCCTGTTTTATACAGAAAAATAACAGGCGCCCCTGTCGAGTGATACACCTGCTTGTAGCAATTTTGGACGCCACGCCGATCATCACGCATTACAACCGTTTCATTAAATCCGAATAGGATATTATCATATCCGGAACGGCTGTAAAGAGAAATACGCCGCCCTATCGGACTCTAATGCTTGATGTCGGCCGTCGGCGCGTCGCTGTCGGTCCATTCATAAAGGAGCAGCACGACGCGGTGCGTCCGCTCCGAATAGCCGACCATCGGCCCGACCGAATCGACGAGCCCGCCATCCTTCTCGGCATAGGCGGTGATCGAGAGCTTCGAGACGCCGACGTGCCGGTCCTTCTTGAAGAGGGCGATTTCGGGGAAGCTCACTGGGGCGAGCGGGATCGGGATATTGAAGCTCGGAATTCCGACAAGAAACGTGTCGTGGTCGACCGATTGGCCTCCTGTCCGCGGCTCGACCACGATATCGGCGTCCCTGCGATCCTCGACGATGCGCGCCCCCTGCTTCAGCAAGCGATCCCTCACCGCCCCGATCGCGTATTTGGGATAGAGGATCTCGTCGGCCGGCGCCGTGTCGAAATATTGCGGGTCGACGAAGACCTTCGTCCCCGTCGGGACTGCCGGCCTGAGCTGATCGATCACGTGATCGATGGCAGTCGAGATCAGCAGCTGCTCAGTTGCCGTGCTCTTGGGCTCGCTCGACCGCTCCGTGGCGCAGCCGACGAGCAACAATGCAGGCAGCAGGCCGGCGGCGGTAAGCCGGGTTGCGGTCGCGTGCCGCATCATTCTTCGATGGCCATATAGCGACATACCTCTCGTCAGGGATTCGCCTGGACGCGTTCCAAACGAGGATGTGCATTGCAGAAAGGGCGGGGGCGTTTTTCGCCGCGCTGCGCCACAGATAAGATTGTCCAATGCAGGCGGTCCGCCACAACCGCCCGTCCACGGTGTCACAACGAAGTCACGCGAGGCGCTCGGGACCGCGACGAGTGCCGCGGCCCGCCCGGCCGCTCGCTTGACGCTCGCGCGGGCGGCGGCTAGAGGGTGCGCTGGGGCCGCGTCGGGCGCCCCTCGCTCGAAAGGCTCTCATGCTCGCGTTGACGGATCTGCTGCCGTCCTGGCTGCAACTTGCTGGCTTGCTTGGTGTTTTCCTCGCCGGATCGGTGTTCTGGCTGTGCGGTCGCGCGCTTGCCGGCGGGCGCGGCACGCCCGAGCTGCAGCTCTTCGCCGGCTGGGGCGCGTTCTGCCTCGTCCTGACCTGCTGGGGGGTCGCGACGCCGGCGTCGATGCGCTGGCCGGTGCTGCCCTTCCTGCTGCTCGCCGCCGTCGCCCTGGCGCTGCCCTCGCTGCGCCCGACGCGGGACGATGCGATCGGCGTGCTGCGCATTCTCGTCCTGGCATTGCCGATCTGGGTGATCATGGTCGCGGTGCAGCCGGCGCTGCCCGACACCTTCACCAATTTCCTGCCCAACGCGGTCTATGTCTTCGATCACGGCTTCTTCCCGGCCGACGATCGCGCCCGCGCCTTCGCGACTTGGCCGGCCTTCCCCTACAACCAGCCGCTGGCGACCTATCTGGCGACGCTGTTCCTGCCGCAATACCCGCCGGGCGCGCTCGTCCATCTCAACGTCCTGCTGCAGGTCGTGGTCGGCCTGCTCTTCGCCCGAATCCTGCGGCCGCGCAACGCGGCCTTCGACGCGGCGCCGTCCTGGGCGGCCTGCGCCGGCGGGCTGCTTCTCGTCATGGCGCTCAACCCGGGCTTCGTGCCGCGCATCGACTTCACCGCCTATGCCGAGCCGGCGCTGACCGTCGGCGTCTGCATCGTCGGCTGGCTCGCCGTGCGCATTCTGGCCGCGCTCGTCGCCGGCGACGACGCCGCGCTCCGCCGCGACCGCGTGCTGCTGGCCTTCAGCCTGGTCGCCCTGGTCGGCATCAAGCAGGTTGGCATCGTCCTCGCCTTCGGGCTCGTGCTCGGCATGGCGGCGCTGGTCCTCGCCGACCGCCGCATCGACCGTGCCCACGGGCTCACGCTCATCGTCACCGCCGCGCTCCCGGCGCTGGTGCTCTACGCGGCCTGGCGCTGGTACGTGCTGGGGCATTTCGCCTTCGGCCGCGAGCTCGAGCTGCTGCCGCCCTCGGCCTGGCAATTCGCCATCCTGCCGCAGACGATGCGCCACATGATCGGGGCGATCACCGAGGTCCCGGTGTATTTCTCGATGATCGCGATTCTCGTCATCGCGTCGATCGCGGTGACCTGGCGCCAGGGCCTGCGCGACGGGACCCGCCTGCTGCTTCTGCTCACGGTGCTGTTCGCCGTCTACAACGCCTTCCTCATCGTCATCTACGTCATCCACATGGGGCCGGGCGCCGGCGCGGACGCGCATTCCTATTTCCGCTACATGACGCATCTCTCGCTGTTGGCGATGCTGGCGCTGGTGGTGACGGCGCGCGATTGGCTGCTCTCGCGACCGCCCGCCATCCGCCCCGCAAGCTGGCAGCGCTGGCTTCCCGCCGGCGCGGTCATCCTCGCGCTGCTCGTCCCCTTCCCCTTCCTGAAGCGTCTGCGCTTCGACACGCAAATGCCGCAGCCGCTGATCTGGGGCCTCGCCCGCAATATCGCCGGCGAGGTGAAGGATGGCGATCGGCTGGCCATCCTTCTCCCAGGCGACAATGGCAGCACGTCGCTGATGCTGCGCGCCGCGCTGGTACTGACGCCGCCGCGCCGCGATCTCGACATCTATGATGTCAGCGCGGTTCCCGGCGGCATCGATGCCGGGCTCGCCGCGGCAGCGCGACGCGGCTATACGGCGGCGATGCTGAGCTGCGCGGCGCCGGACAACGCAGCGCAGCTTCTCGCCTATGACGGAGCGCGCTGGCGCGTCGAAAAAACCTGGCCCTATCCGCCGGTCGGGACCAAGGAGCGCTGGACCAGCGTCCTCGCCGCGGCGCCGCTCTGCCACCCTTAAGAGGGGATCTCGCACCTCGTCGGAGCCGACGGTCGTGTCCCAAAAATGTCCCAACCGCTAGTAGCGTAGAAAACGTTAATTGCAACGAGTGGAACCCGCTCGTACGCGAGCTCGATCTGGAGGCTGCAATGACGAGAACATTCTTCGCGGCACTGGCATCGGCCATGCTCATCCTTGCCCTCGGTCTCGGCCCCGCCTTCGCTGGGCACGATGACGAGGACCACGATAACGGCCGTCACCGTGGCTGGTACAAGCACGGGCCGCACGGCCCCGTTTATGAATACCCCGCACCGGTGGTCGTCTATCCGGCGCCGCCCCCGGTCGTCGTCTACCCACCGCCGACACCGGCCTGGGTCGCACCGGCGCCAGTCTATGCGCCGCCGTCGGTCAATTTCGTCTTTCCGCTACACATCAAATAGCCGGGCTCAGCGCAGGATGGCGTTGATGTTGCCGCCGTCGACGGTGGTGACGTCGCCGGTCGTCTTGAGCGCCAGCGCATGGTGCAGGAAGGCCTGCGCCACGTCCTCGGCCGTGACCTCGCGGCGCAGCAGATTGCCGGCCATGTAGTCGACCTCGCCGACGCCGCGCGAGGCGGCGCGCGAGCGGATCATCTCCTCGGTGAGGAGGCCGCTGCGGATGCGGTCGGCATTGACGGCGTTGGCGCGGATGCCGTCGCTGCCATAATCGAGCGCGTATTGCCGCATGAGGAAGAGCTCGGCCGCCTTGGGCAGGCCGTAGGGGCCGAAATTCGCGCCCGGATTGATCGCCTGCTTCGAGACGTTGAACAGGAGCGCGCCGCCCGTGCCTTGCGCGCGCATGACGCGCACCGCGTTCTGCGCGACCGTCTGATGGGCGAAGAAATTCAGCTCGAAGCTCTGGCGCAGCACCGCATCGGCGACCTCGCCGATGCGGCCCTGCCAGGCGGCGCCGGCATTCGAGACGACGAC
>DATAQP010000110.1:0-1750 GCA_036264595.1 Allostellaceae bacterium | reverse complement strand
CCTCCTCGAGCCCGGCGATGCCGGTCTCGTCCATCGAGCGCTGACTCGGTAAGAGTCCCTCCTCCCAGCCGGGCAGGAAGACGGTGTCGAACTCGAGCCCCTTGGCGCTGTGCAGGGTCATCAGGCTGACCATGTCGGCGCCGGTCTCGGCGACGTTCTCCATGACGAGGCCGACATGCTCGAGAAAGCCGGTGAGATTCTCGAACTCGGCCATCGCGGTGACGAGCTCCTTCAAATTCTCGAGCCGGCCCGGCGCGTCAGGCGATTTGTCATGCTGCCACATCGCGGTATAGCCGCTCTCGTCGAGGACGATGCCGGCGAGCTGGGGGTGCGGGATGTCGAGGCCGCGCCAGCGCGCGAGATCGCCGAGCAAACCCGATAGCGCCTTGCGCGAAGCCGGCTTCAGCTCGTCGCTGGCGATAAGCTGCTCGGCCGCCGCGGTGAGCGGCAGCTGCCGCTCGCGCGCCAGCACGTGCAGCGTCTGCAACGTGGCGTTGCCGATGCCGCGGCGCGGCGTGTTGACGATGCGCTCGAAGGCGAGATCGTCGGCCGGCTGATGGACGAGGCGGAGATACGCCATGGCGTCGCGGATCTCCTGGCGCTCGTAGAAGCGCGGCCCGCCGACGACGCGATAGGGCAGGCCGAGCGTGATGAAGCGCTCCTCGAACTCGCGCGTCTGGAAGCCGGCGCGCACCAGGATGGCGATCTCGGCGAGGCTGTGCCCCTTGCGCTGCAGCGCCTCGATCTCGTCGCCGACCCAGCGCGCCTCCGCGTCGGCGTCCCAGACGCCGCGCAAGGTGACCTTCTCGCCCTCGTTGATCTCTGTCCACAGCGTCTTGCCGAGCCGCCCCTCGTTATGCGCGATGAGGGCGCCGGCGGCGGCGAGGATATGCGGCGTCGAGCGATAGTTCTGCTCGAGGCGAATGATTTGCGCGCCGGGGAAGTCCTTCTCGAATTTGAGGATGTTGCCGATCTCGGCGCCGCGCCAGGAATAGACCGACTGGTCGTCGTCGCCGACGCAGCAGAGATTGCGATGCGCCTGCGCCAAAAGCCGCAGCCAGAGATATTGCGAGACGTTGGTGTCCTGGTACTCGTCGACGAGGATGTAGCGGAAGCGCCGCTGGTAGTCCTCGAGCACCTCGCGGTTTCCGGTGAAGAGGCTGAGATTGTGCAGGGTGAGGTCGCCGAAATCGACGGCGTTCAAGGTCGCCAGCCGCTCCTGGTATTGGCGGTAGAGGGCGAGGATTCGGCCATTGGCGAAATCCCCGGCCTCGGCCGCCGGCACCTTGTCGGGCGTCTGGCCGCGATCCTTCCAGCGCTGGATGATGGCGCTGAGGGCGCGGGCCGGCCAGCGCTTCTCGTCGATCCCCTCGGCGGACAGGAGTTGCTTCAAGAGGCGGATCTGGTCGTCGGCATCGAGGATGGTGAAATTGGGCTGCAAGCCCACCAGCTCGGCATGACGGCGCAAGATGCGCGCGGCGATCGAGTGGAAGGTGCCGAGCCACAGCCCCTCGGCGGCGCGCGCGCCGATCATCGCCTCGAGCCGGCTGCGCATCTCGCGCGCCGCCTTGTTGGTGAAGGTGACGGCAAGGATCTGGCTCGGGAAGGCGCGGCGCAGCACCAGGATATGAGCGAGCCGCGCGGTCAGCACGCTGGTCTTGCCGGTCCCCGCCCCGGCGAGCACCAGCACCGGCCCGTCGATCGCCTCGACGGCGCGGCGCTGGACGTCGTTGAGCCGGGCGAGATGGGG
>DATAQP010000095.1:0-1825 GCA_036264595.1 Allostellaceae bacterium | reverse complement strand
CACGAAGCCGAGCGCGACCAGCGCATAGGCAGCGCCAAGGGCGATCGCGTTGATCAGGAGCTGAAGGGCGGTGATCATGGCGGCGGATCAGGTAGCGTCCCGGACCGCATCCTTCGACTTCGCTCAGGATGAGGAAAACTCTCCATCAACATCCCACCTCGTCCTGAGCGAAGTCGAAGGACATGGCGACCACTCGGACTGCTCGCCTCACTGCAACGCCGCGATGTTGTCGTAGCGCTTGACGATGACGGGAATCCGTCCGCTGCCGTCATAGCAGACGATGATCGCGGAATGCGCCATGTTGCCGGCGCCGTCGGACTTGTAGGTCATGGCGACGCCCTTGTAGCTGTCGCCGGCGAGCGCCGCGCGCAGCGGGTCGGGGGTTCGCGCCCCCGCCGCGATGGCACGCAGCATCATCTGCACGCCGTCATATTGGGCGAGGGCATAGGCATCGGGATCGATGGCGTATGCCTTGCGATAGTCGGCGACGAAGCGCTCGCCCTCCGGCGAGTCCGGCGCGACCGGCACCGATGCGCTTTCGGCGCAGACGCCCTGGAGCTCGACGGGATCGAGCAGCGCGGCGGTCGACGGCGTCGCCGCGGCCGAGCCGGAGACGATCGGCAGGCCGATGTCGCTGGCCGCCGCCTGCTTGATCAGCAGCGCGGTCGACGGCGCGTGGAGATGGCTGACGATGACATCGGCGCCCGCCGCCTTCGCTTTGCTGAGCACCGGCAGCAGATCCTTGATCGAAACGTCGACCCCTTCGCTGAGCACCGGGGTGACGCCGAGCGCGGCGAAGGCCTTGGTGAGATATTGCAGCCCGCTCTGGCCGTAGGCATTGCTCTGATAGATGATCGCCGGGCGTTTCTTGCCGAGC
Source organism: Allostellaceae bacterium (assembly GCA_036264595.1). GTDB lineage: Bacteria > Pseudomonadota > Alphaproteobacteria > ATCC43930 > CGMCC-115725 > URHD0088. Next base: position 948 of record DATAQP010000095.1, on the reverse strand, counting down.
GCCTCGACGACGTAGCGCGCATGCACCACCTTGACGACGTTGTCGCCGGGGAAGAAGCGGAAGACCCATGGGTTGCCGAGCTCGGTGATCTTCGCCGTGCCCGAGACGGTGACCAGCGGGACCTTGCTCTCGGCGGCGATCGGCAGCATCGCCAGCATCTGCGTCCCGAGCATCGAGGCGACGACAGCGACCGGCTTGGCTTCGAGCGCCTTCTCCAGCTGGTTGACGGCGATCTCCGGCGAGACGCCGGTATCCGCCACGTCATGGCGGATCGCCCCGCCGCCCGGTCCCTCCTGGAAGGCGAGCAGCGCGCCGTTGCGCTGGCTCTGCCCCTCGAGCGAGAGGAAGCCGGTGAGCGGCACCAGGATGGGAATCGCCAGCTCCTCGGCGCGCGCCCCGACCGGCGCGACGAGTAGCAGCGCGGCGAGCAGGATTGAGTGGAGCGGACGGGCCGTCATCGCCTATGTCCGCGTCGGGCTCTTGCGCAGGAAGTCGAAATCGCAGCCCTTGTCGGCCTCGAGAATCTCGTCGCGGTAGAGCCTGGCATAGCCGCGCAACGGGCGCGCGGGACGGGCGACGCTGCGGCGGCCGAGCTCGGCGGCATCGACCAGGAGGTCGAGACGGCGCTCGGCGACGCTGAGGCGGATGCGATCGCCGTTGCGCACGAGGCCAAGCGGCCCGCCGGCAGCGGCGTCGGGCGTCACATGCAGCACGATCGTGCCATAGGCGGTGCCGCTCATCCGCGCGTCGGAGATACGCACCATGTCCTTGATTCCGGCGCGCGCCAGCTTGCCGGGGATCGGCAGATAGCCGGCCTCGGGCATGCCCGACGGGCTGTTCGGTCCGGCGTTCTGCAGCACCATGAAATCGTCGGGCGTCACGTCGAGATCGGGATCGTCGATGCGGGCGGCGAGATCCTCCAGCGAGGTGAAGACGACGGCGCGGCCT
>DATAQP010000032.1:0-3347 GCA_036264595.1 Allostellaceae bacterium | reverse complement strand
CCGGGCCAAGGCGCGCGGCCTGCCGGTGACCTGCGACACCGCACCCGCCTATTTCATGCTGAACGAGACGGCGATCGAGGAATACCGGACCTTCACCAAGCTGTCGCCGCCGCTTCGGCCCGAGGCCGACCGCCGCGCGGTGGTCGAAGGCCTGCGCGACGGCACGATCGACGCGATCGCGTCGGACCATCGGCCGCACGACCAGGATTCCAAGCGCCTGCCCTTCACCTCGGCCGAGAGCGGCATCATCGGGCTGGAGACGCTGCTGCCTTTGTCGCTCGAGCTGTACCACAACGGTCATCTGCCATTGATAAGCTTGCTGCGTGCGCTTACCTGTGCCCCTGCCGATATTCTCCGCCTGCCGGGCGGCCGGCTGGCGGTCGGCGCGCCGGCCGATCTCATCCTCTTCGATCTCGAGCGGCCGTGGCAGATCGCCGAAAGCGATTTCCGCTCGAAATCGAAGAATTCGCCCTTCGACGGCCGGCCCGTCCAGGGCGGCACGCTCAAGACAATGGTTGGCGGCCGCTTCGTCTACCAATCGAAGGATTGACCCATGGGCAAGATTTCGCTGATCGGCGCCGCATCGGGATGGGGCGCCGGGCTTCGTGCGACCGAGGACGGGCCCGTGGCGCTGCGCGATCTCGGCCTCGCGGGCTGGCTGAACGACGCCGGCATCGCCGCCGAATGGCAGGCCATGATCGAGCCGACGCTGCGCTGGCGCGGCGCGCCGGAGCTCGCGCGCTATGAGATCTATCGCATGGTCACAAGGCACAATGCGGCGCTCGCCGACGCCGTCGCGGCGGCGATGGCGGCGGGCAACCGCCCGGTCGTCATCGGCGGCGACCATGCCGGTGCCATCGGCACCTGGGGCGGCGTCGCCCGCGGCCTCGCCGCGGCTGGCGGCGACGCGACAGGCGGCAAGAAAGCGCCGGTCGGGCTGATCTGGTTCGATGCCCATCTCGACGCGCATACCATCGCCACCTCGCCGTCGCTCAATCCGCACGGCATGCACGCCGCCGTGCTGCTCGGCCATGGCGAGGAGCAGTTCCTGGCGATCGGCGGCCACGTCGTGCGCCCGGAGAATCTCTGCTATATCGGCGCCCGCTCCTATGAAAGCGGCGAGATCGCCCTGCTGCGCCGGCTCGGCGTGCGCATCTTCCAGATGCCGGCGGTGCGCCGGCGCGGCCTCGATTCGGTACTCGCCGACGCGGTGACCATCGCCACAACAGGCACTGCCGGCTTCGGCGTCACCATCGACCTCGACGGATTCGAGCCGGAGGATGCGCCCGGCATCGGCCTCAAGACCGAAAATGGGCTGCGCCGCGACGAGATGCTGCGGGCCCTCGCCGGACTCGGCAACCGGCGCGACCTCGCCGCCATCGAGATCGTCGAATACATCCCCGAGCTCGACGAGGAGTGGCGCACCGCGCATCTCGTGCGCGACCTCCTCATTGCGCTGCTCGCGCCCGAGCGCCTGGGGCTCGCGGACCGGACCAAAGCCGCTACGCTGATCACTGCCTGAGCCGCCAGTTCGGCGCAATTTTCTTTCGCCGCGCCTGTAAACAACAGCGAAATAACAGGCGCCCCTGTTACGGGCTTCTCCATATGATAGAATTTTGCGGAGAGGCCTCTGGCGAAATTCAAGCACCGTTGACTCCCAAACCGGATAGAAAATCCGCCCTCAAGCAGTTAACTCAGACCTAAATTTATGACCTATTTAGAAATTTTCAAGTCCCGAATGGATAAAATCGCGAATGCGGGCGACGGTTCGCTCCCTGCGAACGGATTTCCGCCGGCGCCGATACCGGTATAGGCTACCGGCCCCGTTGCCCCACGAGCTGCCATGCCTCATCCGCTCGGCGATCTCTCCCTGACCTGGCCGTTTTTCGCCGCCGCGGTCATCGCCTATCTCCTCGGCTCGATCCCGTTCGGCCTGGTGCTGACGCGGCTCGCCGGCTATGGCGACATTCGCGCCATCGGCTCCGGCAATATCGGCGCCACCAACGTGCTGCGCATCGGCAACAAGATGCTGGCGCTGCTGACGGTGGTGCTCGATTGCGCCAAGGGGGCGGTGGCCGTGCTGGTCGGCGAGCAATTCGGTCCCGACATGGCGGTGATATCAGGCGCCGCCGTCTTCCTCGGCCATCTCTTTCCGCCCTGGCTCGGCTTCAAGGGCGGCAAGGGGGTAGCGACGGCGGGCGGCGTCCTCCTCGCCATCGCCTGGCCGGTCGGGCTGCTGACGGCGGCTACGTGGCTCGCCGTCGCCATCGTGCTGCGCTATTCCTCGCTCGCTGCGCTGGTCGCCTGCGCGGCCGGGATTTTGTTCGGCTGGCTGCTCGTCGACCCGCAGCGCGCCGAGCTGATCACGCTGATCGCCGTGCTCGTGGTCCTGCGCCACCACGGTAATATCCGCCGCCTGCTGCGCGGCGAGGAAAGCAAGATCAAGCTGAGCAAGGGCTAAAGAGCAGCGACGGCTCGCCCCGGCCGGCGCGGCGGCAGGAAGAGCACGACCAGCCCGCCGATCAGCACGAGATTGGCAAGGTTGAAAGCGACGCCGACGGCGAAAGCCGGCTGGTAGAAGCCGAACCAGTCATAGAGATAGCCGCCGAGCCAGCCGCCGAGCGCCATGCCGCAGAGGCCGAAGAGCAGCACCGTACCAATGCGCCAGCCGACCTCGCCGGCGGGGAAATGCTCGCGTATCGCGAGCACATAGCTCGGGATGATGCCGCCGAAGCCGAGACCGAAGGCGGCGGAGACGACATAGAGGCCGATCAGGTTGTCGACGACGAGATAGAGCGAGAGGAAGGCCGCCTGGGCGACGGAGCTGATCAGCACGGTGCGCAGCCCGCCGATGCGGTCGGAGAGGCGGCCCCAGATCATCCGGCTCATGAAGGCGGCGAAGAGCAGCAGCGAGAGCATCTCGGCGCCGCGCGCCGGTGCGTAGCCGAGATCGCTGCACAGGGCGACGACATGGCTCATCGGCATCGCCATGGCGACGCAGCAACAGACGATGGCGACGCAGAGCAGCGCCTGCAGCAGATTGGCCGGCAGGCCGAGCGCGCGTGTCGTACCGGACGCATCGGCAACGGCGCCATCGCTGCCCGGCACCGTCGGCCGGCGACGCAGCGCGAGGCAGAGCGGCGGCAGCACGGCCAGCGCGAAGACGCCGTACCAGAACAGCGTCGCCCGCCAGCCTCCCGCATCGACGCCCAAGCGGAAGACCGGCGGCCAGACCGCGCCGGCGACTTGCTGGCCGCTGGCGACGAGGGCCAGCGCGGTGCCGCGCTTGCGGGTGAAGAGCCGGCTGGTATTGGCCATCAGCGGGGCGAAGATGCCGGCATTGCCGA
>DATAQP010000014.1:0-5090 GCA_036264595.1 Allostellaceae bacterium | reverse complement strand
CGACAATTTGTCGGCGAGAAAGGCAAGAAGAGCTGCCTCCGTCAGATCCTGGCCGGCGGCGCGGACGACATAGGCCTTCACCGTCTGGCCGCGATAGGGATCGGGCAGGCCGAGGACGATGCATTCGGCAACGGCGGGATGCTGATAGATCGCCTCCTCGACATTGCGCGGATAGATCTTATAGCCGCTGGCGATGATGACGTCCTTGATGCGGTCGACGAGGAAGAGATAGCCGTCATCGTCGAGATAGCCGACATCGCCGGTGTGGAGCCGGCCGCCGGCGAGGACACGGGCTGTCTCCTCCGGCTTGCCCCAATACCCCGCCATGATCTGCGGACCGCTGACGCAGATCTCGCCGCGCTCGCCCTGCGGCAGAATTCGCGGCGGCTGCTCGTCGAGCGAGAGGATCTCGACGAGCGTGCCTGGCATGGGCAGCCCCACCGAGCCCGGCTTGTTGGCACCCTTGAACGGGTTGCAGGCGACCACCGGCGAGGCCTCGCTCAGCCCATAGCCTTCGACCAGCACGCAGCCGGTCAGTCTCTCGAACGACGCCTTGACCTCGACGGGCAGCGGCGCGCCGCCCGAGATGCAGGATTTGATCGAGGAGAGATCGTATTTCACTGTCTCCTTGGCGTTGTTGATCGCCGTGTAGATGGTCGGCACGCCGGGAAAGATCGTCGGCTTCTTGCGAGCGATCATGTCGAGCAGCATCTTCAGCTCGAAACGCGGCAGCATGATGATCTCGGCGCCGACGGTGATGGCGAAATTCATCGCCGAGGTCATGGCGAAGACATGGAAGAAGGGCAGCACCGCGAGCACCCGCTCGCCGCCCTCCTCGGTGCCCTGGAACCACAACCGGCACTGCATCGTGTTGGCGAGCAGATTGGCATGGGTCAGCATCGCGCCTTTCGGCGTGCCGGTGGTGCCGCCGGTATATTGCAGTACGGCGACGTCGCGCTGCGGGTCGATGGCGGCGGCTGGCACGATGCCATCATTGGCAATGAGAGTGGCGAAGGCGACATGCGCCTCGTCCGCCGGCCAGCGCGCCACGTCGTTGCGCTTGAAGAGGCGAAAGAGCCAGCTCTTGGCGAAGGGCAGGATGTCGGCCATCGGGCAGACGACGATGCGACGCAGCCGACCGCTGCCGAGCAGATGCACCACCGGCGCGTAGAGCAGCGCGAGGTCGAGCGTCACCATGATCTCGGCACCGGAATCGAGGAGGAGGTGGCGCACCTCCGGCTCGGCATAGAGCGGGTTGAAATTGACCACGGTGCCGCCCGCCTTGAGCACGGCGAAGTAGCAGATCACGTAATAGGGGGAGTTGGGCAAAAAGAGGCCGACACGCGTACCCTTGACGACGCCGACGGCGCGCAGCCCCTTCGCCGCGCGGGCGACGAGATCACCGACCTCGCGGAAACTGTATTTGCGGTCGAGGAAATCGAGGCAGGGACGCCGGTCGAAGCGCCGCACGGCATCGTCGAGCAGACGGTCGAGCGGATAAACCGGCAGGCTCGCCGCCCAATCGACCTCCGGCGGGTAGGCCCGCGGACGTGGACCGGCCGGCAACGAAGACTCCCTGACGCTCGTGCTGCCCACTGCCACGATGGCCCCTCCTGCGCGGTCCCATCATTCGTCCAGCATTTTGGTTAATTATTCGCGCAAGGGCTAGCCTCCGCCGTAGCGGTCGAATCCCACCCGTGAAAACGGGGATCGAGGGAGAGCAGGGATGGTTGTTCCGGGGCCCGTTTTCGCCGGGGCGACGGGTAGGAGGTCCGCCTGGAAACGAGACGTCAGGGTTTGGTCGCCGAGTCCTTGCGGTTGAGCGCCGCGTCCTCGCCCTTGGCGTGGCGCTTGCCTTCCGCCTCGGCGCGCTCGAGCTCCTTGCCTTCCGGGCCGTCGACTGCCTGACGGGCCTCGCGCGCCTTTTTTTCGACCTTGCCGGATTTGACGAATTTCTCACTCGCCTGGTCATAGGCGCGGGCGCCGCTGCGGCTGCCTTCGCCCTCGTTGGGCCACGCGCCGCCTTCGGTTTTCTTGCGATCTTCGGTCATGATGAGCCTCCTTTCTCCCTGGCGAACGGGAGCGCGCGGCGGCGTGTTCCGTCACAACCGCCCAGGACCACCACCCAGCGGCGGCTGGCCTGCTCAGTGCGCCATGATGACCGGGATCTTCGCCTCCATGATGATGTGACGGGTGGCACCGCCGAAGATCATTTGGCGCAGCCGGCTCTGCGTATAGGCGCCCTTGACGAGAAGGTCGGCGCCGGACGCCATCGCCTCGTCGAGGAAGGTCTCGCCTGGCGTGCGGCCCTTGCCGACGACGTGCCGCCAGCTCGCCGGGATGCCGCCGCGCGTCAGCGAGCGCGCCATGTCCTCGGCGCTCGGCCCGGGCGTCATGCCGCCCTCGACGCTGACCACCTGGACGTCGTTGGCCTGGGCGAGAAACGGCATGGCGAAAGCGACGGTGCGCGCCGTCTCGCTGCTGCCGTTCCAGGCGATAACTATGATGTCGCCGATCGTGCCGCGGCGGCCGGAAGGCGCCATGAGGACGGGGCGACCGCTTTCGAAAAGTGCATCCTCGAGCGTCGCTTCGGTCAGCGAGGCGAGCTTCGCCGGTTGCTCGACGACGACGAGGTCGAAGACGCGGCCCAGCGCGCCGACCACGGCATTCTGCCGTCCCTCCTCCTCGCGCCACTCCGCCGTCGGACCGGCCTCGCCGACGCCGGCGGCGCCGATCGGCACGTTCTGCCCGGCCATGAACTCGCGGAAGACCCGCCGCGCCTGCTCGCGCCGCTCCTGCCCCTCGCGCTCGAGCGTGCGATCGACTTCCGAGGAGATCGAGAATCCCATCTCGCCGCCGAAGACGACGGCATATTCCGTGGTCACCGCGTGCAGCCCGACGATGTGACCCTTGAAACGCCGTGCCACGCTGAGCGCTGTCGCCAGCACCGGGGCCGCGTCGCCATCGGCGACGACCGCCAGAATCGATTTCATGGTGAACCTCCTGTCCCGTTTTTCATCGTCGCCGTCTAACGCGGCGCCCGACTATAGCGCGAGTCCAGGGATCGCCAAAGCAGCGGGCGAGCGCACCTCGCCACAAACGAGAAAAGGCGGGGACAAGCCCCGCCTTTTCCTGAGGTCAGCAAGCGCCGTGCCTAGGCGCCAGGCTGCGGCTCAGGCTCCAGCCCGCCGGGGGCCGGATTGTCGCGGCCGGCCGGCGGCACCGAGGAGCGCCGACCGGGCGGCGGCCGCGCGGCATCGTCGCTCTTGCCGGTATCGCGGACGATCGGCAACCCCTTGATGATGCGGCGAATCTCGTCGACCGAGAGCGTCTCGTATTCGAGCAGACCCTTGGCGAGATGGTGGAGCTCGTCGAGATGGCTGGTCAGGATCTCGCGCGCACCGCGCTCGCCCTGATCGATGATGCGGCGGATCTCCTCGTCGATCACCTTGGCGGTGGCGTCGGAGACGTTCTTGCGCTGCGTCACCGAGTGACCGAGGAAGACCTCCTCCTCGTTCTCGCTGTAGCGCAGCGGGCCAAGCTTCTCGCTGAAGCCGAACTCGGTGACCATGCGGCGGGCGAGCCCGGTGGCGCGGCGGATGTCGTCCGAGGCGCCCGTTGTCACCCGCTCGAGGCCGAAGATCAGCTCCTCGGCGACGCGGCCGCCGAACAGCGAGGCGATCATCGCCTCGATCTCCATCTTGGACTGGCTGTACTTGTCGCGCTCGGGCAGGAACATGGTGACGCCGAGGGCGCGGCCGCGCGGAATGATCGTCACCTTATGCAGCGGCTCGTGGCCTTCGAGATAGAGCATGCAGAGGGCGTGGCCGGCCTCGTGATAGGCGGTCAGCTTCTTCTCGTCCTCGGTCATCACCATCGAGCGCCGCTCGGCGCCCATCATGACCTTGTCCTTGGCGTGCTCGAACTCCGACATCGAGACCGAGCGCTTGCCACGCCGCGCCGCCATCAGCGCCGCCTCGTTGACGAGGTTGGCGAGATCGGCGCCGGAGAAGCCGGGCGTGCCGCGCGCGATGATCCGCGCATCGACGTCCGAGGCGAGCGGCACCTTGCGCATATGGACCTTGAGAATCTTCTCGCGGCCGACGACGTCGGGATTCGGCACGACGACCTGGCGATCGAAACGGCCGGGCCGCAGCAGCGCCGGGTCGAGCACGTCGGGCCGGTTGGTGGCGGCGATCAGGATGACGCCCTCATTGGCCTCGAAACCGTCCATCTCGACGAGGAGCTGGTTGAGCGTCTGCTCGCGCTCGTCATTGCCACCGCCGAGCCCGGCGCCGCGATGGCGGCCGACCGCGTCGATCTCATCGATGAAGATGATGCAGGGCGCGTTCTTCTTGCCCTGTTCGAACATGTCGCGCACGCGGCTGGCGCCGACGCCGACGAACATCTCGACGAAATCCGAGCCCGAGATGGTGAAGAACGGCACGTTCGCCTCGCCGGCGATGGCGCGGGCAAGCAAGGTCTTGCCGGTACCGGGCGGGCCGACGAGCAGCACGCCCTTCGGGATCTTGCCGCCAAGGCGCTGGAATTTCTGCGGGTCCTTGAGGTACTCGACGATCTCCTCAAGCTCTTGCTTGGCCTCGTCGATGCCGGCGACGTCGTCGAAGGTGATGCGGCCGACCTTCTCGGTCAGCAATCGGGCGCGGCTCTTGCCGAAGCCCATGGCGCGGCCGCCGCCGCCTTGCATCTGGCGCATGAAGAAGACCCAGACGCCGATCAGCAGGAGCATCGGGAACCAGGAGACGAGGATGCTGAAGAGCGAAGGGACGTTGTCCTCAATCGGCGCCGCCGTGATGCGGACCTGCTTGTCGGTCAGTCGGCTGACCAGGTTGGGATCGTCAGGCGCATAGGTCGAGAAGGCGCGGCCGTCGGTGAAGTGACCGCCGATATTGTGGCCCTGGATCGTGACGTCCGCGACCTGGCCGCGATTGACGTCGCTGATGAAGTCCGAGAAAGGCAGGCTCGCCTGCGGCCCACGAGTCGAGGAGGTTTGAAACAGGTTGAACAGCGCGACCAGCAGCAGGCCGATAATGATCCAGAGCGCGAGGTTCTTACCAAAATTATTCACA
>DATAQP010000603.1:0-9946 GCA_036264595.1 Allostellaceae bacterium | reverse complement strand
CATAGAAGAGGCTGAGCTCGCCCGGCGCGGCATCGTCCAACGCGGCGATATCGCGAATCATCAGATGGCCGGCTTCGGGGGTGGATAACTCCGCGCCGATCTGCTCTGCGATATCGCCCAGGGAAAAAGGGCCGCGCCGGTGGAAAAATCGCGGGTCGGTCAATGCGATATCCTCTCAAAACCGGTAGGCAATGCCGAGGCCGGTAAAGACTTGCGTGCGGGAATGAACGATCGGAGAGCTGCCGGCGTCGCCGACGAGCTCCTTGATGCTCGAGATGCCGCGCAGGCCCCAATGGTCGTCGAGCTTATAAAGGAGACTGGCCTGCAGTCCAACATCCTTGACGCCGCCGCTCGGCGTGAAGACGTGCAGACCGGAAGCTCGGGATTGGGCGGCGGTGACGCCGAAGAACGTCTGGTTGTATCGGCCGTCGCTGAAGGCAATTTCGGGCCCGATCCTCAGACCAAAGCTGTCGGACAGTTTCAGCCCGTACGAGGCCTGAAGCTCCGCCTCCAGACCGTTCTTGCTGTGGACGATCGACTGCCGAATGGTCGCCGACAGCTCGAACGGCCGCATCTCGTATGTGACGAAGCCGCCGCCTGTGACGCTGGATTGGACGTTGCCGAGGCCGCGGAGCGCCGTATCGTCCGATTCCTTCCGGCCGCCGAGATAGCCGAGCACCGGCCCGGCGGTGAAGCCGCCAAGGCGAACGACGTTGACGCGGATCCCTTCCGGGCTGAGCGACACGAGATCGTCATAGGTGAGGGCAACGAAAGGTATGGGGACCGCCTCATAGGATTTCGATCCTTCATAGGTCGGTCTCGCCCCGACGCCGCCACCGATGACAAGATCCCATCCGCGCGGCTTCGCCTTCGATAGCCCCTCGCTGGTGATTTCTTGCTCCTCCAGATCCTGCGCCGTCGCGCGTTCGACGGATGCCGCAGCAATCGCCAAGACGAGGCAGCCGGCAATGGCCCCGTTGACCCGATAGTTGGTATAGAATCCCGTTTTTATGCTCATGTCCCATCCTTGGTCGCCTGTGAGGGCGAACCTATGGGGTCGGTGTAACCGCGGGATGTCCGGGACAAGCTGTTTTGTAACCGAGACGGGCCGTTCGGGCGTTCTGCAACAGGCAGTTACAAAGCGCCGGCCTCATCGGTTCGGAAAGAGTGTAGGTCCTAACGATGCAATCTTCGCAATCCGCGTCGGGAACCGAGCACATCCTCGTCGTCGACGATGATCGCGAGATCGGCGCGCTGCTATCGAAATTTCTTGCCCGCCATGACTACCGGGTCACCGTGGCGACCAACGGCAAGGCGATGTTCGAGGCTCTGACCGGCGCCACCGTCGATCTCGTCATCCTGGATCTGATGCTGCCCAGTGAAGACGGGTTGAGCCATTGCCGGCGACTGCGCCAGGAATCGGCCGTGCCGGTCATCATGCTGACGGCAATGCATAGCGATGTCGATCGCATCGTCGGGCTCGAAATCGGCGCCGACGACTACCTCACCAAGCCGTTCAACAGTCGTGAGCTCTTGGCACGGATCAGGGCCGTGCTGCGGCGCACCGGCGCCCAGCCGCGCGGCGCCCAGGCGCGCGAGGGCGCTGTGCTCAGCTTCGCGGGCTGGCGGCTCGATGTTTCCGCGCGCCAGCTCACCTCGCCCGACCAGTTGCTGGTTCACCTCACGGCAGGCGAATTCGACCTGCTGGTCGCGCTCGCCGACCGCGCGCCGCGGGTCCTCACCCGCGACCAGCTGCTCGATATCGCGCGCGGCCGCTCGGCCAGCGCCTTCGATCGCAGCGTCGATGTCCAAATCAGCCGCTTGCGGCGTAAGATCGAGACCGATGCCAAGGATCCGACACTGATCCGAACCGTGCGCGGCGGCGGCTACATGCTGTCGGCTCCGGTGACGAAACAATGACGCTTCGCTGGCCCATCCCGGATACCCTCGCAACGCGCGTGGCGATGGCGATTCTGACGATGGTGCTTCTGACCCTGACCTTGAACGGCGTGCTGTTCTTCTTCAGCGGCGAGATGGCGCAGCCGCCGCGCTCGGAAAGCGAATTGATCCGTGACGTCGTCAAGACGACCAAGCTGTTCGAGCTTGCAGAACCGCAGCTCCGCCGCAAATTTGTGAGCGCGCTGGACGGCGACCGCCTCGTCGTCCGTTGGTTTCCCGAAGCGCCGCCAGAATTCGCGCGGTCAGCCGACGAGTTGGACAGCTCAGACGGGGCGCGGATTCGCGAACAGCTCGGCGATCCGGACCGCAAGATGGTGTTTTTTCATGCTCGGAAACTGGCCGAGAATTCGCCGCTGCTGGAATACCCGCTGACGAAGAACGCCGATCCGCGCCTCCTCGGCATTCAGCTCAACGACGGAAGCTGGCTCGTTTTCACCGGAGACAGAAGCCTGGTGGATCGCGTCGTGATCCGCTCGGGCTTGCGGCTGATCGTTCTCATCGCCTCGATCATCGCCACCTCGATCTGGGCGGCCCGGCTGTTCTCGGTGCCGCTCGCCAATTTCATCGTTGCGGCCGAGCGATTTGGCGTCGATCCCAGCGCCTCGCCGGCTCCCGAGCAAGGCCCGCGCGAGATCCAAGTGGCGATTCAGTCCTTCAATGCGATGCAGCGGCGGATCCAGAGATTCGTTTCCGACCGAACGCAGATGATCGCGGCGATCTCACACGATCTGCGCACGCCGATCACGCGGCTTCGCCTGCGCTCGGAATTCGTCGCCGATGGCGAGGAGCAGAAGAAGATGCTCGCCGATCTCGATCAGATGGAGGGCATGATCGAGGAAACGCTGGATTTCGTGCGCGACGACCGCACGCAAGAGACGCGCGTCGACTTCGATCTGCCGGTTCTGCTGCAGAGCATCGTCGACGATCTCGCCGATGCCGGACAGCCGGCAAGCTTCGCCGGACCGGATCACGGGAAGTTCACCGGCCGGCCGATGGCATTGCGGCGCGCCTTCAACAACCTGCTGGAGAACGCGATCAAATACGGCGAACGCGCCAGCCTCGCATTGGAGCAGCGGGAGCAGGGTTGGAATATCCGCATCGCCGATGCCGGCATTGGCATTCCCACGGCGCTCCGTGAGGCCGTGTTCTCGCCCTTCTTCCGCATCGAGAGCTCGCGGAACCGCGAGACTGGCGGCACCGGTCTGGGTTTGTCGATCGCGCGCTCCATCGTGCGGGCGCATGGCGGCGATATCGGATTCCGCGATCCGCCGGACGGCGGTTTCGAGGTCGAAGTATGGCTGCCGGTGACGGCCAGGGTGTCGTGACGCAGGCATTTCGCGACGTTCTCGCGTCCGGCGCAAAAATCCTCCTCCACCCTGTCGGAATGGCCGTCCCCGCTTCGTCCTTGGAATGACCGCCCCGCATTGCGGGGCGCGGCATGGCAAGAGGAGAGCGACATGGGAACGGACAACGCGCGAGCGGCCGACGAGACCACAATCCGCATTCTGCTCGAGGATCACGCGGCAGCGCTGCGCGTCAAAGACGCCGACGGCGTTCTCTCTCACCGCACGGTGGGATTTGTGCAGTTCTCGCTGGCACCGCCGCTGCGCTCGGCGGCCGACAAGAACGGCCTCCAATCGTGGTTCGCGACCTGGCAGGGGCCGCTCGGCTATGAGATCCGCGAGACCAGGATCGTCATCGGCGACGACGTGGCCTTCGGCTACGGCTTCGTGCGGCTGAGCGGCACCAAGACCGATGGCACGTGGAACGATCTCTGGTTCCGCCAGACGATCGGCTTCCGCCGCATCGCCGGTGCCTCAAGGATCGTGCACGAGCACGACTCCGTGCCATTCTACATGGACGGCAGCCTGAGAGCGGCGGTCGATCTCAAGCCGTAGCCAAGCCTCAACGCATCATTGAAGCAATGCGCCGATGATCGAGCGCATCTGGAGGAATTGTCATGCAGACGAGCACGCAAACCACCCCACCCTCGGGTAAGGCGATCTGGACCGGCCACGCCATGAGCGGGCTCGTCATCCTTTTCCTGGCTGCCGACGGCGCCATGAAATTGGTGCCGATAGCACCGGTCACCGAGGCTATGACGCAGCTCGGCTATCCCGCGAGCGACAGCCTGGCGCGCTTCCTCGGCATACTGACGCTCGTCTGCACCGCGCTCTATGCCTTGCCGCGCACCGCCGTGCTCGGCGCCATCCTGCTGACCGGTTATATGGGCGGCGCGATGGCAACGCATCTGCGCATCGGCAGCCCGATCTTCACCCATCTGCTGTTTGGGCTTTATCTCGGTCTCATGGTCTGGGGCGGGCTCTTCCTGCGCGACAAGCGGGTGCGGGCTCTCATTCCGCTGCGGAGCTAGCGGAGGGCGGCGGGGCCCTTCTTGAATATCCTTTTCGGACTTTGGCGTCATCGCCCCCTGACGGATCGCGCGGGGATATGTGGAGCGGAAGCCGCATATCGACAAATAACCGCAGCCGGGGGGTCGGGGGGTGGGCGCTCAGCTTGTCATTTTTTGCCGACGATCGTGCGTCGGCCGGCGCTGGTCGATCGGCGGCATCGCCGAAAGGGCGAAGCCTGCCCGGCGCGGCGAGAGGCGTTCGTTCGATCACGGCGAAAAGCCTCTCGGCCCAGTCGTCGCGTTGCCGGCGCTTCGTTGGACCGCGGATTTTCGCTAGTGCCTTCCGACGATGTCGCCAAGGCGCTCAAGAAGGCGACCGCCCTATCGCGGCAGCAAAGATCCCACGAGGCCGTCAGGCTGGCCCGGCGGATCGCCAAGCGGCACCCGGACTCGCCCGAGGTATTCAATACCTTGGGTGCACTGCTGGCCGTCGCCAATTCCCCGCAAGACGCGCTCGCTGCCTTCGACAGGGCTTTGGCCCTGAAGCCGAGCTATGCCGACGCCTACTCGAACAAGGGCAACATTCTCGCCGAGCTTGGACAGTTCGAGCAGGCCAAGAGTGCCTACGAGCGAGCCGTTGAGCTCGCGCCCCGGCGCGGAACCTTTCATCGCAACCTCGCCTTCGTGAAGGATTTCGGCACCGGCGATCCGCAGCTTGCGGTAATGGAGGACCTCGCCCTCGTCGCCAACGCGCTTCCTCCGAGCGAGCACACCGCGCTGCAATTCGCGCTCGGCAAGGCCTATGCAGATCTTGGCGATCACGAGCGCTCCTTCCAGCACCTTGTGCAGGCCAATGCGCAGAAGCGGCAGCAGATCGCCTATGACGAAGCGGCGACCCTTGCCGCCTTCGGGCGTATTCACGGCGCCTTCACCGTCGAGCTGATCGCGGCCAAGCATGACCTCGGTCACCCCTCGTCCTTGCCGATCTTCATCGTTGGCATGCCGCGTTCAGGAACGACACTTACCGAGCAGATCCTCGCGAGCCACCCCGAGGTCTTCGGCGCCGGTGAGCTCGACCATTTCTACCAGGAGGTCGTGACCCGAATATGGAACCCGGCGGACATCGCAGCGCCTTCGCTCTCCGGCGTGACCGGGCCGCACTTACGGAAAGGCGCCGCGCGCTATCTCGCCAAGCTCGGCCGCGCGGCCCCGGCGGCCGAGCGCATCGTCGACAAGATGCCGTCGAACTTCCGCTTTCTCGGTCTCATCCACCTGGCGTTGCCCAATGCCAGGATCATCCATGTTCGTCGCGATCCGCTCGACACGTGCATATCGTGCTTCTCCGTCCACTTCGCCGGCGACCATCCCTACGCCTACGATTTGGGCGAACTCGGGCGCTACTATCGCGCCTATGAGCGGCTGATGGAGCATTGGCGGCGCCTCCTTCCGCCGCATGTCCTTCTCGAAATCCGCTATGAGGATCTGGTGGCCGATCTGGATCGCGAGGCGCGGCGGATCGTCGCCCATTGCGGACTTGAATGGAACGCTTCCTGCCTCGATTTTCATGCGACGCAGCGCTCCGTTCGAACCGCGAGCGCACGCCAAGTCCGCCAGCCGCTTTATCAGAGCTCGATCGGGCGCTGGCGCCAATACGGCCAGCACCTGGCCCCACTTCTATTGACCTTCGCCGACAGTCTCGGTGATTTGACGCTTTGGTAGTCTGAGCGCGCCCGGCTCATCGACGAAGCCGTCGGCAAGCATCGCCGATGCGTGCCAATGCTTTTCCCGCGGCGACCTCAATTGCCTTGCATATCCTAATCGGATTATATAATGTCCGAAAGAGACCTGAGAAAGAGGGCGTGAGGGTGGTCGTCATGGCACGAAACTGTCGACGGCACGAGGGGCGAACTCCTCCTAATGAGAGAATCTTGGCGGGGAGCGCACCTGCATTTTGCCTGCATTTACAGGTGGCGGCTACCGACACCCGCCTCTTGCGAGGCGCCTTGCCTCCGATTTGCGCCGGCGGTAGTGTGAAATGATATCGTTCCCCATTTCCGACGGTTCGCGCGTGCTCGACGGACGGCGCATCCTACTCATCATCTCCGGCGGCATCGCGGCCTATAAGAGCCTCGAGCTGATCCGCCGGCTGCGCGAGCGCGGCGCCGCCGTGCGCTGCATCCTCACCGCTTCCGCCCAGCAATTCGTCACCCCCCTCTCGGTCGCTGCGCTCAGCGAGGACAAGGCCTATAGCGATCTCTGGTCGCTCACCGACGAGAGCGAGATGGGGCATATCCGCCTCTCGCGCGAGGCCGATCTCGTCGTCGTCGCCCCCGCCACCGCCGATCTCCTCGCCCGCATGGCGGCGGGGCTGGCGAGCGATCTTGCCAGCACAACGCTCCTCGCGACTGACAAGAAAGTGCTCGTCGCCCCGGCGATGAACGTCATGATGTGGCACCATAAGGCGACGCAGGACAATCTGGCGCTGCTCGCCTCGCGCGGCATATTGCGCGTCGGCCCCAATGCCGGCCCGCTCGCCGACGGCGAGACCGGCATGGGGCGGGTCGCCGAGCCGATGGAGATCGTTGCCGCGATCGAGGCGTTCTTCGCCGCCGGGGACCAGCTCGAGGGGCCCCGACTCGAAGGACGGCGCGCGCTCGTAACCTCCGGTCCGACGCATGAGCCGATCGACCCGGTGCGCTACATCGCCAACCGCTCCTCCGGCAAGCAGGGCCATGCCATCGCCGCGGCGCTCGCCGGGCTCGGCGCCGAGACGGTGCTGATCTCCGGCCCGAGCCGCGAGGCGGATCCGC
Source organism: Allostellaceae bacterium (assembly GCA_036264595.1). Taxonomy (GTDB): domain Bacteria; phylum Pseudomonadota; class Alphaproteobacteria; order ATCC43930; family CGMCC-115725; genus URHD0088. The sequence goes on along the minus strand of DATAQP010000603.1, from coordinate 2,824 downwards.
GCGGCGTGCGCGTCGTCCATGTCGAGACCGCGCGCGAGATGCTGAGCGCCTGCGAGGCCGCCCTGCCGGCCGATATCGCGGTCTGCGCCGCCGCTGTCGCCGATTGGCGCGTCGCCGACGCCGCCGGCCAGAAGATCAAGAAGAACGGCAAGCCGCCTGCCCTCAAGCTCGCCGAAAATCCCGACATCCTCAAGACGCTGAGCCTCGCCGGCAACCGGCGCCCCGCCCTCGTCGTCGGCTTCGCCGCCGAGACCGAGAGCGTCGTCGCCCATGCGCGCGAGAAGCTGACCCGCAAGGGCTGCGACTGGATCCTTGCCAATGACGTCTCGCCGGCGACGGGCACGTTCGGCGGCGACCGCAACACCATCCATCTCGTCGATGCCAAGGGCGTCGAGGACTGGCCGGTGATGACGAAGCAGGATGTCGCGAGCCGTCTCGCCGCCCGCATCGGCGCGCATTTCGCCGCGCGAGGCGACAAGTGAAAAAAAACATTTTTACCACAAAGGCACGAAGGACACGAAGGTTCTCATTTTGGCGCTGCGCGCCGAGAATCCTTCTTCCTCTTGTCTTCGTGTCCTTCGTGTCTTCGTGGTTCAACTTTCTTTTCCAGCCGCGTGCCGTCGCATGACTGCCATTCGCGTCGCACTCAACATCCTCCCCCATGCCGCGGATCTGTCGCGTCCGTCCTACGCGACGGCGGCAAGCGCCGGGATCGACCTCGCCGCGGCGGTGAGCGGCAACATCGCGCTGGCGCCGGGCGAGCGCATGGCGGTGCCGACCGGCGTCGCGCTCGCCCTGCCCGAAGGCTATGAGGGGCAGATCAGACCGCGCTCGGGCCTCGCCCTCAAATACGGCATCACCGTGCTCAACAGCCCGGGCACGATCGACGCCGACTATCGCGGCGAGATTCACATCATCCTCGCCAATCTCGGCGGCAAGACCGTCGTGCTCGAGCGCGGCCAGCGCATCGCCCAGCTCGTCGTCGCGCCGGTCAGCCGCGTCGCCTTCGACGAGGTCGCCGCGCTGCCCGAGAGCGCGCGCGGCGCCGGCGGCTTCGGCTCGACGGGGCGCTGAAATGATCCGCCTGTCGAAAAAGATGCTGTTTGCCATCGAGGCGGTGCTCGACATCGCCTACAACGCCAGCGCCGCGCCGGTGCAGTCGAGCGAGATCACCAAGCGTCAGGGCATCCCGCGGCGCTATCTCGAGCAGGTGCTGCAGCAGCTCGTGCGCAGCGGCATCCTCTCCGGCACGCGCGGCCCGCGCGGCGGCTATCGCCTAGCGCGCGAGCGGCGACGCATCACGCTCGGCGAGATCATCCGCGTCATCCGCGATCTCGAGGCCAACGAGGATCCGATCGCCGATCCCGCCGGCGCCGAGCTCGGCCACAAGGTGGTGCGGCCGCTCTGGCAGGAGCTGCAGGACTCGGTCATGCAGCAGCTCGAGGCGATCACCATCGAGGATCTTTGCCTGCGCGCCTTCCGCGCCGGCATCGCCGGAGAATTCGGCGCCCGCATGGATTTCACGATTTAGCAACAGGAGAGACAGCATGGCATCGCCGGAATTTCGCGGTCGCGTCTACGACAGCATCATCGACACGATCGGGGCGACGCCGCTCGTCCGGCTCAACCGCCTCGCTCAGGCTCACGGCGTCAAGGCCCAGCTCATCGGCAAATGCGAGTTCTTCAACCCGCTCGCCTCGGTCAAGGACCGTATCGGCGCGGCAATGATCGAGGCGGCCGAGCGCTCCGGCAAGCTGAAGAAATCGACGGTGCTGATCGAGCCGACCTCGGGCAATACCGGCATCGCCCTCGCCTTCGTCTGTGCCGCCAAGGGCTATCGCCTCATCCTGACGATGCCCGAGAGCATGTCGGTCGAACGCCGCAAGATGCTCAAGCTGCTCGGCGCCGAGCTCGAGCTGACCCCGGCGCCGCTCGGCATGAAGGGCGCCATCGCCAAGGCCGAGGAGCTGCAGCGCACGCTGCCCGACGCGCTCATCCTGCAGCAGTTCCAGAATCCGGCAAATCCCGAGATCCATCGCAAGACCACGGCCGAGGAGATCTGGAAGGATACCGACGGCAAGGTCGATGCCATCATCAGCGGCGTCGGCACCGGCGGCACCTTGACCGGCGTCGGCAGCGTGCTCAAGACGTGCAAGCCCGGCCTCAAGATGATCGCTGTCGAGCCCGAGGACAGCGCCGTGCTCTCCGGCGGCCCGCCCGGCCCGCACAAGATCCAGGGCATCGGCGCCGGCTTCATTCCCGAGATCCTCGACAAGTCGCTGATCGACGAGGTCGTCCGCATCGGCAACGAGACGGCGTTCAAGATCGCGCGCGAGATCGCCCGCCTCGAAGGGCTGCCGGTCGGCATCTCGGCCGGCGCCGCGCTCGCCGCCGGCATCGAGGTCGGCAACCGCGCAGAAATGGCGGGCAAGACCATCGTCGTCGTGCTGCCGGATTTCGCCGAGCGCTATCTCTCGACCGCGCTGTTCGAGGGCATCTGAGGGAAGGCGGGCGGGCGATGGAGCTCAGCGAGGCGCAGTTCCATCGCTACGCCCGCCACCTCATCCTCGACGAGGTCGGCGAGGAGGGGCAGGAGAAGCTCCTCGCCTCGCGCGTTCTCGTCGTCGGCGCCGGCGGGCTCGGCTCGCCGCTTCTCCTCTATCTGGCGGCGGCCGGGATCGGCACGCTCGGCATCATCGACCACGACAAGGTCGATCTCACCAATCTGCAGCGCCAGATCGCCCACGGGACAGAGCGCATCGGCATGGCGAAGGTCGAAAGCGCGCGCCAGGCGATCGCGTCGGTCAATCCCGAGATCCGCGTC
>DATAQP010000551.1:0-6390 GCA_036264595.1 Allostellaceae bacterium | reverse complement strand
TCGCCTGCTCGCCATGGACGACGCGCACCCAGTCGATGCCGGTCGCGGGATCCTTCACCCAGAAGCCGGGATAGGCGAGCACCACCGCCATGGTCGGCAACGCAGCGAGACCATCCTCGTAGACGAAACGCAGCTGCGCCGCATCGACCGGATCGGCGCCGAGCCCGACGCCGAGCGCGTAGAGGATGCAATCCTTCTTGGTGAGGCTTTGGCGGACCGGCGGAAGGCGCCAGCCCATCAGCCTGTCGTAGTCGATCACCATGATCCCTCCGGTTCGTGCCGAGCGAGGCTACGCCAGCAGCCGCGTCTGCGCCATCTCGCGCAATTTGGCGCGCTGCACCTTGGTGCCGTTGGCGCTCGTCGTCGTTGGGAAGGAATCAAGCGCGAAGATGCGGACCGGCACCTTGAAGCGGGCGAGGCCGTCGCTGCAGAACCGGCGAAGCGCCGGCTCGTCGAAAGCGGCGCCCGCGCGCAGCGTGACGAAGGCGACCGACTGCAGCCCGCCGGCATCGGCGACGCCGACGACCTGGCAGCCATCGATGGCGGCGTGGCGCCCGAGATGCGCCTCGATCTCCGAGGGTGCGACGAGGTAGCCGCCAAGGCGCAGCACGTCGCCCATGCGCGTCTCGAAGACGAAGCTGCCATCGGCGAGGCGATGGCCGAGATCGCCGCTGCGCACCCAGCCATCCGCGGCGATGGTCTTCGCCGTCACCTCGGGATCGCCGAAATAGCCCGCCATCGTGCTCGACCCGCGGAACTCGAGCTCGCCGCTCCCACCATCCGGCAACTCGATGTCGGTTTCGGGATCGCGGACCCGCACTTGATAGTCGGCGGCAATCGGCATGCCGCCGGGCCTGGCGCGGCTTGCCGCAGGCCTGGCCGGATCCTGCAGGGCGAAGAGCGCCTGCACCTCGCTGGCGCCGTAGAGACCGGCAATACGCAGGCCGCGCAAATCGGCCTCGGCAACGATGCTGTCCAGTGTCGGGTTGAAGGCGGCGTAGCCGCAGAAGCGGAGCGATGGAAACGGCACGGCCTCGTTGCTCGCCGCCAGGAGGCGGGCGAACATCTCGTCGCTGCCGTTGAAGCCGGTGACCTTGTGCTCGACGATCAGCCGCGCCGCCGCCTCGGCCTCGAACGTCGCCTGCATGACCAGCGGCCGCCCGGCGGCAAGGCACGCCATCGCCTGGCAGAAGCCGAAGACGCCGCAGAGCGGCAGGGCCTGCAGGACGACGCTGTCGGGCGCCGCATAGCCGAAGCCGCGCGCGACGTTGCCGGCATGACGGAGCACGCTGTAGTGGTCGTGCAGGACGAATTTCGGTGCGCTGGTGGTTCCCGAGGTCGTGAAGATGTTGACGCCCACCGGACCGGCGCCGAAATCGTCCCGGCAAGGCGGCCGGTCGCGCAAGATTGCGTAGGGCAGGATGGGTTTGCCCAGGACGTTGCCGCCCGGGAATGCCGCCGCCGCCCCGGCGTTGTCCCCATAGACGACGATCCGCTCGAGGCGATCGAGAGAGTCGCGATCGACCGCCGCGAGGATGCCGATGAAATCGATCTCTCGGAAGCCCGGCCACAGCACGAGAATGCGGGCGCCGGAGCGCGCGACGATGTCGGCGAGCTCGGCGCTGCGAAAGCGCGTGTTGATGGCGACGACGATGGCGCCGAGCCGGGCGCAGGCGAAGTGCAGGGCGAGCCAGGCCGGCGTATTCGGCAGCCAGAGCGCGACGCGATCGCCGCGCGCAATGCCGAGATCGGCGAGGCCGCTGGCGAGGCGTCGGCTCTCCTCGTCGAGCGCGGCGAAGCTGACGCGCTCGTCGCCCCAGATCACCGCCGGCGAATCGGCAAAGTTCGCGCCCAGACGTGCCAGGAAGCGCGCGAGACTCTCGGATTGTCGCAGCCCGTCCGGCATCCCCCGCCAATCTCCTTTGCCGGCTTCCCCAAAGACCATGCAGGCGTCATCATAGGACAACAGAAACCGCTGTAAACGATGCCCGACCTCACCGCGATGCCACGCCGACCGAACGCCCGCGCCGACGGCCTGGCCGAAGTGGGGGGAGAGCGCATCGACGCCGATCGCGATCCCAGGACGGAGCGCCAGATGGTGGTGGTGATCCTGAACGTGAAAGGCGGCAGCGTTGTCGGGCACGATGCCGAAACGCGCGATCAGATCGTCCAGGCATTCGTCACCCATGGCATCGTCGCGGAGGTGATCCTGTCATCCGGCAAGACCATGGCCCATATCGCGCGCGACCAGGTCCGGCGCGGCGCCGGCGTCCCTTCCTCCATTGTCGCCGGCGGCGGCGACGGCACGGTGCGCACGATCGCCCAGGAGCTCGCCGGCGGCACGGTGGCGCTCGGCATCCTGCCGCTCGGGACGCTCAATCATTTCGCCCGCGACCTCGGCCTGCCGCTCGACATTCCCGGCGCCGTTTCAGTCATCGCCGGCGGCGTCACGGCCACTGTCGACGCTGCCGAGGTCAACGGCCGGATCTTCGTCAACAACTCGTCGATCGGGTTTTACCCCACCATGGTGCGCGATCGCGACCGCCAGATCCGCCAGACGCGGCGGGCGAAGTGGCTGGCGATGGCGCTTGCCCTCCTCCACGTCCTGCGCCGGCCGATCGCGCGCCGCCTGACGATCGAGGCGGCGGATCTCGTGACGCCGCACCGTACGCCCTTCGCCTTCATCGGCAACAATGTCTACGACACGACGCTTCCAGCGCTCGGGCGGCGGGCTACGTTGAGCGGCGGCGAGCTGTGCCTCTTCGTCGCCAAGCCGCGCGGCCGGCTCGGCGTCCTCGGGCTGCTGCTGCGCGCCGCATTCGGGCGTCTCGACCAGGCCGGCGACTTCGAGCAGCATCGCGTCAAGACCGTGACGGTCCGTTCGCGCCACCGTCACCTGACCGTCGCGCTCGACGGCGAGATCTGCCGCCTGCACACGCCGCTGCGCTATCGCATACGCCCCGCCGCGCTGCGCGTCCTCGTGCCCCCGGAACGTCAGAGATGAGAGCCGTCGCACACATCTCCGATTTGCATTTCGGCCGTCACGATCCGCAGATCGCTTCCGGCCTGCTCGCCGATCTCGCCGCCGAGAAGCCCGATCTCGTCGCCGTCAGCGGCGACCTGACGCAGCGTGCGCGGCGCCATGAATTCGCTGCGGCGCGCGACTTCCTCGACCGCGTCGCCGTTCCGGTGATCGCCGTTCCCGGCAACCATGACGTGCCGCTCTACAATCCGCTGCGGCGGGCCCTCCGGCCGCTCGATCGCTTCCGCCACCACATCACCCCGCACCACAATCCCTTCTTCGCCGATGACGAGCTTGCCGTTCTCGGCCTCAACACGGCGCGTGCGGCGGCGTTCAGCAATGGCCGCATCTCGCACCACCAGATGGAGGAGATCCGCCGGTTGTTCGGCGAGCTCTCAGGCGACCATTTTCGCGTCCTCGTCACCCATCATCCCCTGATACCGCCGCCGCTCGCACCCGAGCGTGAGATCGTCGGCCGCGCCGAGCACGCGCTCGAGGCGATCGCCAAGGCCGGCGTCGATCTCCTGCTCACCGGTCACTATCACCAGGCCTCGTCACGCAACGTCACCTCGTATCACCTCACCATCAAGCGCACGATTCTCGTCTCGCAGGCCGGCACGGCGATCTCGACGCGGCGGCGCGGCGAGGTCAATTCCTACAATTTCATCCGCGTCGATGGGCGGCACGTCTCCTGCGACCAGCGCGAATGGGACGGAGCCCGCTTCGCGACGACGCGGACCGAGCGCTACAGCCATTTCGACGGGCATTGGTCAACGCTGGATTGAGGCGACCTCGTCCTCCGGCAGCTCGATCGCCAGCAGCAGCGAGCTCAGGCTCTTGCCGTGAAAATCCTGCGACAGCGTCGTCGTCACGCCGCCGCCGAGCGCATTCTCGACGACGAAATTGAGGGCGTGCAGCCGCGGCAGCTCGTAGCGCCGCACCGGACCGCGAGCGAGATGGGCGAAGGCTTCCATCACGCGCTCGGGCGTGAGCAGTCGCCGCAGGATCTCCCAGCCCTTCTCATCATAGGCGATGGCCGAGACGTTCGCCGTGTTGCCCTTGTCGCCGGCACGGCCATGGGCGATGTCGTAAACGCGCAGGGTCATGGCGCGGCCTCCAACGCGACGGAGGTGATGACCCGCTCGCGCGGCAGCAGCACCGATTGCACGGCGAGGATCTCGCGCACCGCCTTGAAATCGCCGGCGCCGCCGGCCGGGCCGTTGGTATAGAGCGTCTCGACCTCGCCGCCGACCGCCTCGGCCGCCTTGCGGTCTTGTGTCCGCGCGGCGACGCGCAGCCGCACCTCGTAGGGCTCGTGGCGAAGCTCGGCGGCGCCGTGCAGGCTCGACATGCCGATATAGTCGATGCGCATCTCGGCATAGGCGAAGCCGCGCAGCTTCAAGCGCTCGCGGACGATCTCGCCGGCGAGGCGCGCCCGCGCCGCGGCGTTCGGCCCGCCATAGGACATCTGCCCCTCGCCGATATAGCCGTCGCGATAGCCGACCGAAACCTTGTAGCTCGGCGTCCGTTTCCGCGCCCGCGCGCCTTCGACCCGGATGCGGTCCGGCCCCTCGGCAACGAAATCGACATCGCTGACGTCGAGCACGCAATCGGGCGTGATATAGGCGGTGGGGTCGTGCATCTCGTAGAGCAGCTGCTCGGTGCAGGTCATGCGGTCGATGCGGCCGCCCGAGCCGTCCGGCTTGCCGAGGACGACGGCGCCGCCGCGCGTCACGTCGGCGAAGGGGAAGCCGAGGCGATGCGGGTCCGGCACATTCTTCTTGCCGGGATCGGCGAAATACCCGCCGGTCACCTGTCCGGCGCATTCGAGAAGATGGCCGGCGACGGTGCCTGAGGCGAGCACGGCATAGTCGTCATAGTCCCAGCCGAGCTCGTAGAGCATCGGGCCGACGAAGAGCGAGGGATCGGCGACGCGGCCGGTGACGACGACAGGCGCGCCTGATGCCAGCGCCGCGGCGACGGCATCGGCGCCGAGATAGGCGTTGGCCGCCTCCATCCGCCCGAGAATCGTCTCGAGCGGATCGCCGGTCTCGAGCAGGGTCAGCTCGGGATGGCGGCGGAGCGTATCGGCGACGTCGTCGCCGAGCACGACGGCGCAGGGTACGTCGTTGATGCCGAGATCGGCGGCTTCCTGGCGGATGCGCCGCGCCGCCGCGAGCGGATTGGCGGCGCCCATATTGGTGACGATGCGCACGCCGCGGCGCAGGCATTCCGGCAGCACCGCGCGCATGCGCTCGACGAGGCCGGGATTGTAGCCGAGCTCGGGGTTGTGCAGCCTTGTCAGCGCCTCGCGCGCGATCGTGCGCTCGGCCAGGCATTCGAAGACGAGGTAGTCGATATTGCCCTTCTCGACGAGCTCGAGCGCCGGCTCCCAGCGGTCCCCGGCATAGCCGGCGCCGGCACCGACCCGGACGGTCTCGCGGCGCGGGCTCACACCGTCCCCACCGGCGTCGCCGGCGAGCCGACGGCACCCGGCAGGCGCAACGGCGGCGCGGTCAGCAGGAAGCGCGAGCGGCGATGGGCGCGCAGCCAGTCGGCGAGCTCGCTCAAGTACCAGAGCTCGCCGAGATTGACGCCGAGGCGGAAGAGGCAATGGGCGTGCAGCGGCAGCGCGGCGCAGCTGTCGCCGTCGCAACCGCGCGATGGCACGCCCTCGACCGCGTAATTGTCCGAGATCAGGGCGACTGCTCCGCTATCCGTCACCCATTGCTGCAGCTTCTCGTCGCGTCCGTCGAGCACGGCGCAGGAATTGGCGAGGAGCGCGCCGTCCGGCTGTTTGTTCTGCTCCAGGATGAGGCGGTCGAAGCCGGTGCGCAGGCAGACGAGATCGCCCGTCTCGACGACCACCTTGTCCGTCTCCAGCACGGTCATCAGCTCGTCATAGCCGACGAATTGCCGGGCGCGGCCGTAATGGGCGAAGAGATCGATCATCACGGCGCGACCCTGGATGCAGATCTTCGCCATGTTCTCGACCCCGAGGGCGCGGGCGCCGACATGCGCGCCCAGATTCGTCTCGCCGCCGCCGCTGTAATCGACCGGACCGATGACGTGCTCGCCGGCGCGGTAGCCGTTGTAGAACACCATCTCGGGTTTGCCGTCGCCATCGGCGTCGAACATCTGGCCGACATGGGCGAGGCTGTCCCATTGCGTCGAATATTGCAGCGTCAGCACCACCACATCGTCGCAGACGATGTCGGTGTGGCGATGGTCGTGGCGGCTGAGCGGATAATTCATGACCGGCTTGCCCTCGCGCTCGGTCGGCCGCAGGGCGGGCGGATGGCGGCGTGGGTTGAGCACGTTGCCGCCGGGAAAATCGAGCGGCAGGCTGAGGCAGAAGGCGCGGCCCT
>DATAQP010000528.1:0-7350 GCA_036264595.1 Allostellaceae bacterium | reverse complement strand
TCGCCTTCTCGAACGGGCGCGTGCAGGAGATCGCGGCGCGGCTGGCGCCCGGTCCGAGCGCCGAGGTGCATGACGTCAGCGGCCTCATCGTCACGCCCGGATTGATCGACCTCCACACCCATGTCTATTGGGGTGGCACCTCGCTCGGCGTCGATGCCGGCGAGATGGCGCCGCGCAGCGGCACCACGACGTTCATCGATGCGGGGAGCGCGGGGCCAGGCAATTTCCATGGCTTCCGCCGCCACGTCATCGAGCCGTCGCCGGTGCGCATTCTCGCCTATCTCAACGTCTCCTTCGCCGGCATCTACGCCTTCTCCTCCTCGGTGATGCTCGGCGAATGCACCGATATCAGGATGCTCGATCTGCGCGAGTGCCGGCGCGTCGCCGAGGAGAACCGCGACCTCATCGTCGGCATCAAGGTGCGGGTCGGCCGCGGCGCCAGCGGCGAGAACGGCATCGCGCCGCTCGACATGGCGCTCGAGGTCGCCGAGGAGACTGGATTGCCTGTCATGGCGCATCTCGACTTCCCGCCGCCGAGCCGGCGCGACGTGCTCGAGCGTCTGCGCAAGGGCGACGTGCTGACCCATTGCTTCCGGCCCTATCCCAACGCACCGACGGCGCCGGGAGGCGGGGTGCGCGACGAGGTGCTCAAGGCGCGCGAGCGCGGCGTCATCTTCGATATCGGCCATGGCGGCGGCTCGTTCGGCTTCGGCACGACGCGCGAGATGATGAAGTCTGGGTTCCTGCCCGACGTGATCAGCTCGGATGTCCATTGTCTCAGCATTAACGGGCCGGCCTACGACCTGCTCGTCACCATGTCGAAATTCCTCTGCCTCGGCATGGATCTCGGCGCCATCATCCGCAGCGCGACGGTGACGCCGGCCGCCGCGATCGGCCATCCCGAGATCGGCACGCTCAAGCCCGGCAGCCCGGGCGACGCGACGGTCATCACCATCGAGGACGGCAATTTCACCTATCGCGACGTGCTCGGCGAGGAGCTGCCGGGCAAGCAGCGCATGGCCTCGCGCGGCCTCGTGCTCGGCGGCAAGTTTCATCCGGGCGGCGACAAATGATGAGCCTGAAGGACATCGACGCAACACGTCTCGACGGCAGCATCAAGGGAATTCCCGGCAGCGTCGCGGGGTTTACCCTCGGCAGCATCGGCGACAAGGGCTGGAACCTCTTGCGCGAGGATCTGCCGCTGCCCGTCGCCGTGCTGCGCCGCTCGGCGCTCGCCCGCAACGGCGCGTGGATGCGCGAGTTCCTCGCTTTGTCCGGCGCCGTCATCGCGCCGCATGGCAAGACGACGATGAGCCCGCAGCTCTTCGAGCAGCAACTCGCGGACGGCGCCTGGGCGATGACGGTGGCGACGGCGCAGCAGCTCCGCATCTGCCGCGATTTCGGCATCAGCCGCGTCGTGCTGGCCAATCAGCTCATCGGCCGCCAGGCGATCACCTATGTGCTCGACGAGATCAAGCGTGATCCGCAATTCGACTTCTACTGCCTCGTCGATTCCGTCGCCAATGTCGAGCAGCTCGTCGCCGCGGCGCGTCGTGCCGAACCTGGCCGGCCGTTGCAGGTGCTGCTGGAGGGCGGCATGGCGCGCGGGCGCACCGGCTGCCGCGACCTAGCCGCCGCGCTCGCCGTGGCGCGTGCGGTCAAGGCGGCCGGACCTCATCTCGTGCTGCGCGGTGTCGAAGGCTTCGAGGGGCTGGTGCACAGCGATTCGCCCAAGGACGATGCCGCCGCGGTGGCGAGCTTCCTCGATTTCCTCGGCACCATTGCCGTCGCCTGCGAGCAGGAGGGGCTGTTCGGCGCGGACACGCTCATCCTCAGCGCCGGCGGCTCGGCCTTCTACGACATCGTCGTCGAGCGTTTCCGCCGCGCCGGGGTCACGCGCGACTTCCTCCTCGTCATCCGCAGCGGCTGTTATCTGACGCACGATTCGAAGATGTATCGCGAGGCGTTCGAACATATCCGCGAGCGAAGGCCGGATATCGAAAGAATCGGCGGCGGGCTCGAGCCGGCCTTCGAGGTCTGGGCCTATGTCCAGTCGCGCCCCGAGCCCGGCAAGGCGATCCTCACCATGGGCAAGCGCGACGTCTCCTACGATGTCGACCTGCCGATGCCGCTCAAATGGTTCCGACCGGGCGACGGCGGTGCCAACGCCGTGCGGAGCGTGCCGGCGGGACACGTCGTCACCGGGCTCAACGATCAGCACTGCCACATGAGCGTGCCAGAGGACAGCCCGCTCGCAATCGGCGACATGGTCGGGTTCGGCATCTCGCACCCGTGCACGACCTTCGACAAATGGCAAATCGTGCCGCTCGTCGACGACGATTACAACGTGGTCTCCGCGATCAAGACGTTCTTCTGAGATGCCTGCGCTACTCGACCGTCACCAGGCGAAGCGGGAAGACGTTGTCCGCCTGCTGCGTCAGATGAACATTGCTGCGCGCCGCCCAGACGACGGTCTGCTGATGCAGCGGAAGGTGGCCGACCTCATCGCGATGAATCATCAGCGCCTCCTTGATCATGGCGTTGCGCTTCACCGGATCGAGCTCGACGGCGATGGCGTTGCCGAGCTCATCGACCCGCTTGTTGGAATAGCCGAGGATGTTATTGCTGCCCTGATCCTTGTCGTTCCACGTCATCATCAGATTGAAGATCGCGTTGTGCGCGTCATAGGTCGAGGGCGTCCAGCCCAGCATGTAGAAATCGGACTCCTTGTTGAGAAGCTTGCCGAAATGCTTGCTGCGCGTCTGCGCGTTGAGCTCGGCCTTGATGCCGATGCGCGAGAACATCGCGGCGACCGCCTCGCAGATCGACGCATCGTTGACGTAGCGGTCGTTCGGGCAATCCATCATGAAGCGGAAGCCGTGCGGATAGCCGGCCTCGGCGAGAAGCTTCTTCGAAGCCGCCGGGTCGTAAGGCAGCCGCTTGTCGGCCTCGGCGTCGAAACCGTTGATGCCATGCGCGATCATGTTGCCGACGGGAGCGGCGGCGCCGCGCATTACCTTGGTCTTGATCGCCTCGATGTCGATCGCCTGATAGAGCGCCTTGCGGACGCGCAGGTCCTTGAAAGGATTGCGGTCCCTGACGTCGCTGCTGCGCAGCACCGGACTCATCTGGTCGATGCCGAAGAAGACGACGCGCAGCTCGGGCTTCTCGAGGATGCGGATGCCTGGCGTCTGCGCCAGACGCTGCATGTCCTGCGGCGGGACGGTATAGATCATGTCGATCTCGCCCGAGAGCAGCGCCGCGACGCGCGTCGAATCGTTGGTGATGCGCAGGAAGGTGACCTCGTCGAGATTGTGCTTCGGCTGGTCCCACCATTTCGGGTTGGGCATGAGCACGGTTTTGACGTCGGGCTGGCGCTCCTTCAGCATGAACGGCCCGGTGCCGTTGGCGTTGCGGCTGGCATAGCCCTCCTGGAGCTTGGAGAGGTCGGCGGGCTCGACGGCGCCGTTCTTCTCGGCCCAGGCCTTGCTCATGATGTACCAGTCGCTGATCTCCTCCGGCAGAATCGGATCCGGGCCATCAGTGATGAAATCGACGGTGTAGTCGTCGATCTTGCGGACCTCCTTGACGCGCGCCAGCTTGGTGTTCATCCGCGAGTTGGGATGGCGCGCCCGCGTCGCCGAGAACAGCACGTCGTCGGCGTTGAACGGCGTGCCGTCCTGAAATGTCACGTTGCGGCGCAGCTCGAAGCGCCAGATATCCGGCGCCGGCTGCGACGACGATACGGCGAGGGCCGGCTCGAGCTTGAGATCGGCGTCGCGGCGGAACAGCGGCTCGTAGACATTGCCGAGAAAGCTGAGCAGCAGCGTCTCGTTGCGCCCATAGGGGTCCATCGAGCTGACATCGCCATCATTCGCCCATCGCAGCGATTTCGCCGAGGCCCCGGCGGCGAGCGCGACCAGGGCGAGGGCGACGGCGGGAGCAAGGCGCCTCATCATCGGGCGAGCCGCTCCAGATCGGGCAGCGGTCGAGCCGTTCGCTTGTCTCGGGCGAGATGGCGCTCGATGGCATGGGCGACGTCGAGAACGAATTTGTCGCTGCGCGCCGGTCCACAGATCTGCAGTGCGAAGGGCGTGCCGGTCGGCTCGAGACCGCAGGGGATGGAAACGCTGGGATGGCCCGTCAGCGTGAGGGCGTAGGTCGGCGCCAGCCAGGTGAAATAGGTCGGCAATTCGACGCCGTCGATCTCCTTGACGTAGAGCTGCTCGAGCGGGAAGGGCGGCACCGACACGGTCGGGCAGATCAGGATGTCGACTTCCTTGAAGAAATCCTGAAAGGCGCGGTAGATGCGCGTCTGCATGGCATGGCCGCGTGCCACGTCTGCGAGCGACATCTTCAAGCCCTGCTCGACATTGGCGACGATGTTGGGGCCGAGCTTGTCGCGATGCTTCTCGTAGCGCTCGCGATGGGCGGCGAGGAAGTTGCAGGCGCGGATGATGGCGAAGGCCTCGTCCGCGCCAGCCATGTCCGGATCGCGCCGTTCGCAGGATTTGAAGGCGGATTGGAAGAGCCCGACGCGCTCCTCGAAGGTGGCGCGGATGCGTTTGTCGATCGGCATGAAGCCGAGATCGGCGGAGACGGCGACGCGCAGCCCCGAGAGGTCTATCGGCGCGATTGTGGCGAACTCGGCAGGATCGACGCGAGCGGCAAGCGGATCGCGGCTGTCGTCGGAGACTTGCGCCTGCAGGACAAGCAGCGTGTCCTCGACAGTGCGGCCCATCGGCCCTTGCACCGAAATCGGCGTCCATCCGAGCGCGCGCCGCTCGCTGGCGACCAGTCCCGGCGAGGGGCGAAAGCCGACGATGCCGCAGAACGCAGCAGGGATGCGCAGCGAGCCGCCGGTGTCGGAGCCGGTGCAGATCGGCAGCATCGAGGTGGCGAGCGCCACCGCCGAGCCGCCCGAGGAGCCGCCACAGATGCGCTTGGGGTCGAACGGATTGCCCGTCGCGCCATAGACCGGGTTTTTCGTATTGGCCCCGGCGCCCCATTCCGGCACGTTGGTCTTGCCGACGACGATCGCGCCGGCTTGGCGTACGGCGGCTACCATACGCTCGTCCCTGGCGGGGACGTGATCGGCAAAGAGCGGCGAGCCCCAGGTGGTGCGCAGCCCTTCCGTCTCGTTGAGATCCTTGATGCCGATCGGCAGGCCATGCAGGGAGCCAAGCCTGTCGCCCGCCATGACGGCATGCTCGGCCTTCTTGGCCTCGTCCTTGGCGCGGTCGACGCACATTGCCGTCACCGCGTTGAGCGCGGGATTGACGCGGTCAATCCGCGCCAGGCAGGACTCCAGGAGCTCGACCGGCGAGACCTCCTTGGCTCCGATCATGCGGCGCAGCTCGACGGCGCCGATGTCGCAAAGTTCGCTCATGTCACCCCAGCTCTCGCGATCGAGGCATAGACGGTAGCACGAGCTTTTGGCCGGCGTCAGGCCTTGTGGCGTACCTTCAGTCCAAGCGCCGAGAGGATGACCAGCGCCAGGGCGACCGCCATCGTCGGCATCACCCAAGCTGCATGCCCGTGATCGAGCAGGAAGCCGAGCAGCGGCGGCGCCGCTGCCGAGCCGAGATCGAAGCCGGAATAGGCGAAGCCGAAGACCTTGCCAGTGGTGGCGCTGGTCGCCGCCGCCGAGCGCACCAGCATGTCGCGCGAAGGGGCGGCGAGTCCGGAGCTGAAACCGGCAATGCCGAGCATGGAAGCGAGGGCGAGCGGGCCGAAGCCGGTGATGCCGACGACAAGATAGACGACCGCTGACATGAAGACCGCGGCGGCGACGATGCGCTCGTGGTGGCTGGTGCGATCGGCCAGGATGCCGCCGAGCATGACGCCCATCGCGCTGCCGACCAGATTGACCGTCAGCGCAGCTGCGACCGCGGCGGTCGGCGTCTCGAACAGGCGACCGAGCGCCGTCGTCGTGAAGCCGGAGAGGCCGACCGTCGGCACCGCCATCAGGAAGAAGAAGCTGAAGCAGACGAGAACCGCCGGGTGACGCAGCGCGGCGAGCGGCGAGGGCGCCGGCCCGGTCGCCGTCGTCGGCGCGTGCGTGACCGTGAGGGGGCCGGCGAGCAGTCGCTGCTTCGCCAGGACGAGCAGGAAGACCAGTCCCCCGCCCAAGGCGGCGAGCAAGACGGCGTTGCGCCACGGCAGCACGCTGGCAAGTCCGACCATGACCGCTGGCGCCGCGGCATAGCCGAGCGTTCCGCTCAAGGCATGCACGGCAAACGCGCGGCCGACGCGCGACTTTTCCACCCGTCGGCTCATGATGCTGTAGTCGGCGGGATGGAAGACGCTGTTGCCGAGCCCGGCGAGTGCCGCAGCGGGGTAGATCAGCCAGAAGCTCGGGACCAGCGCGACGAGCGCCATACTGGCGGCGAGCAGGCCGAGTCCGGCGGCAAGGACGCGTGCTGGGCCGACATGATCGACGAGGAAGCCCGCCGCGGTCTGCGCGAAGCCCGACGAGGCGTAGAACACCGTGACGACGAGCCCGAGCTCGGTGAAGCCAACACCGTATTCCTGGGCGATACGCGGGAAGAGCAGTGGCAGGGTGAACTGGTAGAAATGGCTGCAGAAATGGGCCGCGCTGATCGTCCCGACGATGGCGGCGTCGCGCCCGAGATCGGCGGGCTCCGCCTCGTGTCGAAGTTCGGCTACCGCCATGATCGAAATCCGCTCCGCGTGGTCGATGCGGCACGATAGCAGGGCACATGGCGGTCAGCTTGCGATATCCGGCCAAACATCATCGCGAAACGGACAATGGGCAAGATTGTCGGGTGTGACCCGGCCACAGGCCTAGTTCGCGCGCGGAATCCAGCCCTGATCCATGAAGAACTGCTTCAGCTGCGCGGCGAGCTCCTTCGCCAGGCGATCGCTGTCGTCATCGACGCCGGCGCCCATTGTCTCGGAGGCGACGCTCGTGCCGGCGCTGGTCGCCGCGCTCGTCGCCAGCCGGCCGGCCGCGGCGCCGGCGCCCATCATCCCGGCGGCGCCCGGTTTGCGGCCGCTTTGCGCTAGGCCATTGAAGGTTTGCAGCAGACGCGGCGTGGTTTCCCCGTCCGCTTGATAGTACACCATGGCTGTCGCATCGACCTCGCTTTTGCCGGCGCCGAAGCCGATGAAGTTGCGCCGCGTTCGATTGCCTTCGTCGACCGAGTTGATCTTGCCGCCGATGATCAGCCGGTTGCCGCTCGTCGCCGACGCCGCATCCGCCCGGATCACCAGCAAGCCGAGCTTGTCGATCTCCTTGACCAGGGTCAGCGAAATGGCGTCGGTGGCCTTGCGGGCGGTGAGCGTTTCCTGATCAGCCGGTGCGCCCATGACGGCGCTCTTGAGGCG
>DATAQP010000513.1:0-2783 GCA_036264595.1 Allostellaceae bacterium | reverse complement strand
CCCGCATATGCCGGTATGGACCAGCTGGCCCCTGCGATAGACATAGGTCAGCGTGCCGGGCAAATAGCCGCTGTCGACATAGCGGCGCTGCAACACTTCATCAAGCCGCCTCAGCCGCGCCGGCGACATGCCTACCGCTTCCGGCTCAGCGACGGATCTCGAGCGGATCTGCTCTGGCAAGATATTGTCATGCATTTGCATTCTCCTCGTAAACTTGCGTCCAATTCTGTGCGACCCCAGACCTGGGGTGAATTCCGCGATTCGGCTCGCGCTCGATCAGAAGAGCGGACAGCATCGGGAAGCGGGCTCCAGGATCTCAACGCTCCCAAGAGAATGGGGATCCACAATCCCAATCTCAACCGGAAATGCAGTTCGATGGCGAATCCAAAGTCGGTAATCCCTTCAGCCTACGAGTCTCATCAGCTCGTTCAATGAGGGCATGCCCTTGGATACGCAGCCGGTAGCGCCCGCGCGCCGTGCGCTCGAACACGCTGGGCGTGTTCTTCACGCAGGGCGGCGAGCCAGCGCGTCTCGCCGAGCGGATCGCCGAGAGCGCCATCGCAGCGGTGGCGCTTTCCAGCGCCGTGATCCGTTCTTATAGTCCCTCTCCGTGATGCGGCGAGAGGACAGGATGGCGGTGCAAGAGCTTTCGGCGAGCGAGGTGGCGCTGCCCCGTTTCGCCTTCACCCCGACCAGCGATGTCGACGTCTTCGACCTCGGCAGCCATGCCCGCGCGCGCGAGGCGCTTGATTTCGGCCTCACCGTGTCCGGAATCGGCTTCAACATCTTCGTCGTCGGCGAGGATCGCGCCGGGCGGATGACGGCGACGCTGGGCTATCTCAACGAGGCGCTCGCCAAGCGGCTGCTGCCGAACGACTGGGTCTACCTCAACAATTTCCGCCATCCATCGAATCCGACGCCGCATCGCCTGCCCGCCGGCATGGGTCGCCGCCTGCGCGACCGCATCGCGACGGTGATCCCGCAATTGCGCGATGCGCTCGGCGCCGCCCTCATCTCGGATGCCTATCAGGCGCGCGCCCTGGCGCTGCGCGAGACGATCCAGGGCGGCATCGGCAGCGATCTTGACGCGTTGCGGCAGAGCGCGCGGACCCACGGTTTCGAGGTGGTCCAGCTTCCCGACGGCGCTCTCCGCCTGCGCCGCGCCGAGGCTGCCGGCGACGCTGCGCCGCGCAGCGCCGAGGACGACGACGCCGAGCGCGAGCTGGCAGCGTCGCTCGCGCGCTTTCAGCTGCAGGCTGCGAGCGCCCAGCTCAAGCTCGGCGAGCGCCTGCGCGAACTCAATCGCGGCATCGCCGACGAGGTGGCGAGCGCCATGCTCGAGGCGCTCGTCACCGAGTTCTCCGGCTTCGGCGGGCTCAGCCGCTGGCTGACCGAGCTGCGCGTCCAGATACTGGAGAACCCGACGCAGTTCCAGGCAGCTTCCGACGACGACGCGGACGACGAGGCGTGGACACGCCGCTACGCCGTCAATCTATTGGTCGATCATGGCGACGAGAGCCATCCGGTCGTCGTGCTCGAGAGCAATCCGAGCTATGAGAATCTGTTCGGCCGCATCGAGTACCGCCAGGCCGAGGGCACGGTCGAGACCGACTACACGCTGATCCGCGCCGGCTCGCTGCATCGCGCCAATGGCGGGATATTGGTGCTGCGGGCGGAGGCCCTGGCTGCCAACCCGGCGAGCTGGAGCTTTCTCAAGGCGGCGCTGCGCGACGGCGAGATCCGCATCGAGGAGCCGCAGCGGGCGCAAATGCTGCCAATGGCGGTGGCGCCGAAACCGAAGCCGATTCCTCTCGACCTCAAGGTCGTTCTCGTCGGCGCGCCGCGCTGGTATGCGCTGTTCTTCGACGGCGATGCCGATTTCCAGACCTATTTCAAGATCAAGGCCGATATCGATGTCGACATGGCGCCGTCGCCGCGCAACCTCGCCCTTTATGCCGGGCTGATCACCGATATGGCGCGCGCCCGTCAGCTCGACGGCGCCAGCGACGCGGCGATCAGTCGTCTGCTCGGCATCGCCGCGCGCTGGGCGGAACGCCGCGACCGGCTGACCGCACGCTTCGAGCTGATCGAGGATCTGGTCAACGAGGCATCCGTCCGCGTGCGGCAGGTGAAGGAGCGGCAGCTCAGCGATGCCGCGGTGCTCGCCACGCTCGAGGCGCGACGCCGGCGCAACACGAGGATCGAGGATCGCGTCATCCGCAACATCACCGAGGGAACGGTGATGATCGACACCACGGGCAGCGCCATCGGCCAGGTCAACGCGCTGACCGTTAGCGATGTCGGCGACCGCCGCTTCGGCACGCCGGTGCGGGTGACCGCCCGCGCCTCGGTCGGCCAGCTCGGCGTCATCAACATCGAGCGCGATGTCGAGCTCGGCGGCCCGATCCAGCAGAAGGGCGCCATGGTGCTGCAGGGCTTCCTGGCGGGCCGCTTCGGTCAGACCCACCCACCGTCCTTCTCATGCTCGATCACCTTCGAGCAGACCTATGGCGGGGTCGAGGGCGACAGCGCCTCGCTCGCCGAGCTGATCGCCGTCCTGTCGGATCTGGCGCAGCTGCCGATCCGCCAGGATGTGGCGATCACCGGCTCGGTCAGCCAGGCCGGCCGGGCCCAGGCGATCGGCGGCGCGCGCTGGAAGATCGAAGGCTTCTTCCGGGTATGCGAAGCAGCCGCCGGTGGCTTGACCGGAACGCAGGGCGTCATCGTTCCGGAAGCCAACCGCGTCAATCTGGTGCTGCGCGACGACGTCGCGGCCGCCGTTG
>DATAQP010000499.1:0-13059 GCA_036264595.1 Allostellaceae bacterium | reverse complement strand
CCACGTCATCGCCGGCCACCGTCCCCATGATGAGGTCGCAGCTGCGGGCGCGCAGCGTGTTGCGCACGAAGCCGACGACCTGCGGAAAGAAGACGAAGCGGACGGGGAGATTCAGCTCGCGGCCGACAAGCTCGGCCGTCTTGTTCTCGTAGCCCTCGCCCTTGTCGTTCGAGAAGGGCAGATCGTTAGGGTCGGCGCAAACGCGCAGCTCGTTGCGCGCCAGGATCTCGCCGGGAGCCTGCGCCCGCGCCCCCATCACGAGCAATGGCGGCCCAAGCATCGCCACGGCAAGCAGCCGCGTGGCGACGCGGGCGGCAGGACGGGTCAGCTGCCTCATGCTCGATGTATGGGAACGGCGCGGCACCATGGCAAGCCTCACTCGTCGATGCGGTCCGGCCGACCGCGGCCGAGGACGCCGTCGGAGCGCGCCTTGAGGTAGGCATAGATATCGTCGAGATAGAGCATGACGTCCTCGACCTCGCCGAAGGGCGGCATGATGTTCTCGTTGGAGGTGGTGACGTTCTTGCGGCCGTTGACGACGATTTCCTTGAACTGATCCTCGGACATCTGCTTCAGCGAATCGGTCATGGCCGGCGCATAGGAGCTGCCGGCACCATCCGGCCCGTGGCAGCGCAGGCACGCTTCGGTGTAGCGGCGCCAGCCGTTATAGGTTCCCTTGTCGACCTTCCCGTCCTTCACGGTATAGGGCTTCTGCTCGGCCTGCGCCCAGCTGCTGGCGATCGGAATCGATGCGGCAGCGAGGAGCCCGGTACCGATTGCGGCAGTGAGGACGGAACGGGCGAGGCCGCGGATGAAACGGCGATCCTCCGGGCGCATTTATTTTTCCTCCATGGGCTGGACGCAGCGCGCGCGACGATCGGATAACGTTATTTCGCAGGGAGCGGATGTCGACAAGAAAGGGCCGGCATCCTGGCGAACCAGAATGCCGGCCCTCAGGCCATCAGGGAGGAACCATCAATCGGGGAGGCTGAATACCGTCAGCACGCCGCCGAGCTGCGTGTAGTTGGACAGCGCCCTATAGGCACTTACCGCACCCAGCCCGTCCGTGTCCTTGCTGAGACCTGCCGCCATGCCGATGCCGGCCCAGCCGCCGACGCCGGAGAGCACGGCGATATACTGCTTGCCGCCATGGACGTAGGTCATCACGTTGCCGATGATTCCCGACGGCGTCTTGAAGCGATAGAGCTCCTTGCCGTTCGCCGGGTCGACCGCCTTGAGATACCCTTCGAGCGTGCCGTAGAACACGACGTCGCCGGCCGTCGCGAGCGCGCCCGACCACACCGAGAAGGGCTCCGGATCCGACCACAGGATCTTGCCCTGTCCGGCGTCCCAGGCGATGAAGTTGCCGAGGTTCTGCTCACCCGCGGGCGGGAACATCGTCAGGGTTGCACCAACATAGGGCTGACCCGCCGTGTACGACACCTTGTACGGCTCGTATTCCATGCAGACGTGGTTCGTCGGCACGTAGAACACGCCGGTCTTCGGCGAGAACGCCGCCGGCTGCTGGTCCTTGGAGCCGAGAGCCGCCGGGCAGATGCCCTTCGAGTTGTGGTCTTCGCCGCCGGCCTGGGTGCTGTATTCCTTCACCCCGACCGGACGCCCGGTCGCCATGTCGATGCTGCTCGCCCAGTTGACCTTGGCATCGAACTTCTCGGCGACGAGCAGCGCGCCCGTCTCGCGGTTCAGCGTATAGCCGAAGCCGTTGCGATCGAAATGGACGAGCGCCTTCGTCGGCTGTCCCTTCACCGGGATGTCGGCGAGGATCATCTCGTTGATGCCGTCGTAATCCCACTCGTCATGCGGCGTCATCTGATAGACCCACTTCGCCATTCCCGTATCCGGGTCGCGTGCGAAGATCGTCATCGACCATTTATTGTCTCCCGGCCGCTGTACCGGGTTCCACGTGCTCGGATTGCCCGAGCCGTAATAGATCAAGTTCAGCTGCGGATCGTAGGAATACCAGCCCCACGTCGTGCCGCCGCCGATCTTCCATTGGTCGCCCTGCCAGGTCTTGACCGAGGAGTCTTTGCCGACCGGCTTGCCCAGCACCATGGTCTTGTCGGGGTCGAACTTGATCTGATCGTCGGGCCCGACCGAGGCGGCGTTCCACACCATCTTGCCGTCGGCGAGGTTGTAGGCGGTGACGCGGCCTTGCACGCCGAACTCGCCGCCGCTGATCCCGACGATGACCTTGTCCTTCACGATCATCGGGGCGGAAGTCATCGTCTCGCCCTTCTTCGCATCGCCGTTGGCGACGCGCCAGACCTCCTTGCCGGTCTTGGCATCGAGCGCCACGACATGGGCATCGGCCTGGTTGAGGATGATCTTGCCGTCCGCGTAGGCGACGCCGCGATTGACGGTGTCGCAGCACATTACCGGAATGACCGAAGGATCCTGCTTCGGCTCGTACTTCCACATGATCCGCCCGGCGTTGTTGAGGTCGAGAGCATAGACGTAGTTCGGGAACGGCGAATGCACGTACATGACGTCGCCGATCACCAGCGGGGCCCCTTCGTGACCGCGCAGGACGCCGGTCGAGAAGGTCCAGGCCGGACGAAGATTCTTGACGTTGTCCTTGGTGATCTGATTGAGCGTACTGTAGCGCTGGTTGGCGTAATCGCCTGTCGGCATGACCCACTGGTTCGCATCCTTTTCGAGCTTCATCAGCTCGTCATTCGCCGATGCAACCGAGGCCATCCCGCAAGCAGCGAGTGCCGCAAGCAGCCATAGACGTGCTCTCATGGGGCTCTCCTCCCTTTGCTACGTGACCTGGCACTCATCGCCGATGACGCGGCCTAATTGGTCGCTCCCGCACGAGGCGCCTTACGAGCCGGTCCCAACATCGGATGCCGCCTCAAGGACAATTCTAAGACGAGAATCCTGGCGTTCGCAAAGCCTCAACGCTATTCTAGTTCTAAAGTTGTAGAGAAGACGGAAGCTTATATCTTCTAGGGTTTGCTCGGTTCTTGTACGCTTTAGAACCGAGCGCGGACCGAAACAAACGGGAGGATGAAATGGCGAAAATCACGAAGGTCTGTGTTGGCGAATCGTTGGTCGGCGACGGCAATGAGGTAGCGCATATCGATCTCATCATCGGGCCGCGCGGCTCGCCCGCCGAAATCACGTTCTGCCGCACGCTGACGAGCCAGCGCGAGGGTGTGAACGGGCTGCTCGCCTTGGTCGCACCCAACCTTCCGTGCAAGCCGAACACGGTGATGTTCAACAAGGTGACGATCAAGGGCGCGAAGCAGGCGGTACAGATGTTCGGCCCGGCGCAGCATGCCGTCGCCACAGCGGTGATGGATTGCGTCAAGGACGGCACCATCCCGGCCGCCGAGGCCGACGATCTCTTCATCTGCGTCGGCGTCTTCATCCATTGGCAGGCCGAGGACGACAAGAAGATCCAGCAATTCAACTACGAGGCCACGAAGCAGGCGATCAAGCGGGCTGTCGCCGGCGAGCCGACCGCGCATCAGGCCCTCGAGCAATACGAGAAGGCGTCGCATCCCTTCGCCGCGCATTAGGCCCAATCGCGAAGAGGCCGCGGCGCGAGATCTCGGCGCCAGACCGGTTGCCGTCACGAGATGATGCGTCTTGCAGCGCGACGTTCGCCACGTCGCGCCGCTCGGTGTGTCGATCGAACGCAGAGGTGCGACGTGAGCCGGTAACGCTCCAGGTCGCTGTCAAATCTTTCTGTCCTCGGGGTATTGGTTAGGCAAAGCATCTGGGCAGCACACAAAGGCCGCCGCTCCACACACGGCAGCCTCGATAGCCCATGTGCATCATCCCGAGGGGAACCGGCCGGTTCCCCTCGTCATCCTATCCGTTCGTCCCGCCGTATTTCGCGCGGCCGCCGCTGCGCTCGTTCGGTCAGGCGATTGCTGCGCAGGCGTAGCTGTTGATCTCCATGCCCACTGCAACCTCTACGATCTTCGGCTTGGACCAACGCATGATGTGGCTCCTCGTTTTTCTGCCTTTCGCGGTCGCCTGCCGACCTGGGATGCCGAACTTGGCGTAAATCACCAATGCGGCCAATCATCCTTTGGACGTAGAAAGGAAGGGCCGTTTTCGCGAATGCACTTGTAACACTGGCAAAACTGGATCACCGTTTGCGAACGGGGGGACGCACCAAGAAGACGTCGCAAGATGGAAAAGATTCTCATCGCCGACGATCACCCTTTAGTACGAGGTGCATTGGCGCTCGCCATCGAGGCCGCTTTCGGTCGCGTTGAAATCCTCGAAAGTGCCAGCCTGCAAGAGCTTGTCGAACAGCTCGAGAAGATCGGCGTCGCCGATCTCGTCCTCCTCGATCTGCGCATGCCCGGCGTCGACGGCTTCGGCAGCTTGCTGCGATTGCGCGCGAATTTTCCCGAGACGCCCGTCGTCGTGATTTCGGCGCATGAGGACAGACGCCTGGTCAAGGAGGCGATTGCGCTGGGCGCCGTTGGATTCATTCCGAAATCGACGCCGCGCCAGGAGATCGTGGGCGCCTTGCACCGCATCGCCGCCGGGGAGGTCTATGTTCCCGCCGATACCGAGCTGGTCGCGGCGGCGACCGCAGCAACCCCGGGCAGCGAGCTCGACGTCGCGCAACGGCTGGCGACGCTGACGGCGCAGCAGGTGCGGGTTCTGCAACTGCTCGGCACCGGCAAGCTCAACAAGGAGATCGCCTACGAGCTCGACATCGCCGAGCCGACGGTGAAGGTGCATGTTTCCGCCATCCTGCAGAAGCTGAAGGTCTATAGCCGCACCCAGGCCGCCGTGCTCGCCGGTCGGCTTCTCTCGAACGAACCGCTGCGCGACGGCAATGCGCGGCACGGCGCCGGACGTGTCCCCGGACGCCACGAGAGACCCGTGAACTGAACGGACGCCGCCTCGCCCCCCACGCCCCGGGGGCCTTCAGCCGTCCCGCGGCTGCTTGGCGTCGCTCAGCATCTGGATCATCAGCGAGCGCAGCTGCGCCGGTTTGACCGGCTTGTTGAGGACGCGGCAGCCATGCTGCCGCGCGATCTCCTGCACCTCCTTCGTGCGGTTGGCGGTGAGGATGATGCAGGGCAGATGCTTGCCGCAGGCGCGCGAGATCCGACCGAGCGCGCTGACGCCGAGGGCGCCGTCGTCGAGATGGTAGTCGGCGATCACGAGGTCGGGCGGGGCGAGCAGCGACGGCAGCAGCTCCAGCGCCTCGTCGCCTGATGTCGCGACGCAGGTGCGGCAGTCCCAGGCGCTGAGCAGGGCGTTCATCCCGGTGAGAATGCTCGGCTCGTTGTCGATGACCAGCACCAGCGTTTCCGACAGGCGCTGCTCCAGCGCGCTGCGCACCGGAACGCGGGGCAGCGTGACCGCCGCCGCGTAGCCATAGGGCACCGTCACGAAGAACATCGAGCCGCGTCCCGGCGTCGAGCGGACGCCGATTGGGATATCGAGCGTCCTGGCGATGCGCTTGACGATGGCGAGACCGAGCCCGACGCCGCGATCCTGCCGCACCGACGCGTCGTGCAGCTGCTGGAACTCCTCGAAGATCACGTCGAGCTTCTCCGGCGGAATCCCGCTGCCGGTGTCCCACACCTCGATGCGCAGACCGGCGCGCGTGCGCCGGCAGCCGAGCAGCGCCCTGCCCTGCGGCGTGTAGCGGATCGCGTTGGCGAGGAAATTCTGCACGATGCGGCGGAGCAACCTGGGATCGCTACGCACGATGCAGCTCGAGGCCAGCGCGCGGAGCTCGAGGCTGCGCTCGCTTGCCAGCACGGTATATTCGGTGGTCAGCGGCGCCAGCAGGGAGTTGACCGGAAAATCCGCGATCTCCGGCGAGACCGCGCCGGCGTCGAGCTTCGATATGTCGAGCAGCGTGCCGAGCAGATCCTCGACCGCGCCGAGCGATTCGTCGACATTGTCGATCATCGCGCTGTTGCGCTCGTCCTGCTCGAGCGCGCTGAGCGCCGAGACGAAGAGCCGCGCGGCGTTCAGCGGCTGCAGCAGGTCGTGGCTCGCGGCGGCGAGGAATTTCGTCTTGCCGAGATTGGCCTGCTCCGCCTCGCTCTTGGCAACCTGCAGCGCGGCCTGGATTTCGCGCCGCTCGGCGATCTCCTGCTGCAGCTTCTCGTTCAACACCGTAAGGGCGGCAGTGCGCTCCTCGACCCGCCGCTCGAGGGTTTCCTTCGCCTCCTGGAGGGCAGCCTCGATGCGGCGGCGCTCGGTGATGTCCTGCATCAGCGTGAAGAAGCCGAGAATGGTGCGATCGTCGCCGATATGCGGAACGAAGGTAGCCAGCCCGTAGGCGGGCGCCGGCGCGCCGCTCGGTGTCAGCTCGAGCTCGAAGGTCACGGTCTCGCCGGAGAGGGCGCGGGCGATATATGTGCGCCGCCGCTCGTAATATTCCTGCGTCAGGACGTCATCCATGCGCCGGCCGATGATCCTGTCCTCGCCCTGGCCGACCCAGCGGCAATAGGGCTCGTTGACGAAACGGTAGATCTCGCCGGCATCGACATAGGAGATCAGCGCCGGCATCGCGTCGGTGATCAGGCGGATGCGGCGCTCGCCGTCGCGCAGCGCCTGCTCGATGCGCTTGCGCCGCGTGATATCGTAGAAGGTGAGGACGAAGCCGCCATCCGGCATTGGATTGCGCTGCACCTCGAGGATGCGGCCGCCGCGCCAGCCGATCTCGAATTTGAGCGGCGTGCTGTCGGGCGGAGCGAGGCGGGCGCCGAGCAATCCGCCCGGCGAGCCGAGTCCGCCGACATAGTCGATGAAATCGCCGAAGCCGGCGGCGCTGGGGACGATCCGGCTCGGCAGGTTGAAGAGGCGGACGAACTCGTTGTTCCAGGCGATCAGCACGAGGTTGCGATCATAGACCGCGACGCCCTCGAAGATGTTGTCGAGCGTCGCCTGCAGGATGCTGCTCTTCTCGGCGAGTTCGGTCTCGCGCTGCAGCGTCTCGCGCCGCTTGAGATCGGAAATATCGGTATAGATGCTGACGATGCCGCCCTCGCTCGTCCGCTTCTCGTTGACCTGCATCCAGCGTCCGTCGCTGAGCGCATGCACCGAGGGACCCTGCGGATCGGCATGCTGCTGCAGGCGGCGCCGCACCCATTCCTCGGGATCGTGATAGGCGTCGACGACGCCCTTGTGCTCGGCGGCGAGGCAGACGATCTCGCGGAAGGGGATGCCGGCATGGATGCGATTGGAGATGCCGGGCCAGAACGTCAGATAGCGCGGGTTGAACAGCACCAGCCGGTCCTGCGGGTCGAACAGGGCGAAGCCCTCGCTCACCGATTCGATCGCCGCCATCAGCCGCGTCTGCGCCGTCTCGAACTGCTCCTTCGCCGCGGCGACCTCGTCGTAGGAGCGCTCCAGCTTCGACAGCGTCTGCTCGAGCTCCGCGGTCCGCTCGCGCACCTTCGCCTCGAGTACGATGGCGGTCTGGAAGAGCGAGAAGGCAGAGCCCTGCGCGTCCATGCTGCGCTCGACCCGGTCCATCAGCGCGGCGTTGATCTTGCGCAGCTTGGCGACCTCGCACTCGAGCTCGGCGATACGCCGTTCGGGATCGAGGACGCGGTCGATGTCGAGAAGCGTTCTCATGCGGCACCGATGGCGACGCCGGTGAAGGTCTGGTTGACGTGCATCGAGTGGAACTGCTCGCCATAGGTGCAGAAGCCGATGACGCCGTTGCGCACGAAGAGCTCGGAGACGATGCCCTTGAGCTGCTGCGCCTC
This sequence comes from Allostellaceae bacterium, assembly GCA_036264595.1. GTDB lineage: Bacteria > Pseudomonadota > Alphaproteobacteria > ATCC43930 > CGMCC-115725 > URHD0088. The sequence continues at coordinate 5,329 of DATAQP010000499.1, read as the reverse complement.
GATCTCGATGTTCCTGAGCACGCAATCGCAGCCGATGATGAGGCCCGGCTCGCCGACCTCCTGCTGGATCCGGGCGAAGAGATCCTCGAGGTCGTGCACGACGTCGACGCTCCGCGCGATGGTGAGCACCAGCCCTTCGTCGATCGCGCAGAAGAAGGTCAGGCTCTGGTCGGGATTGACCTTCTGGATCGCGCGCACGTGATAGAGGCCGCCGACGCGAACCATCAGCGGATGGGCGGCGAAGATGCGCGGCGACAGCGTCTCGCCGGCAAGCCCGACCATGCGGGCGTATTCGAACGCCGCCGGCGCGGCGTTGAGCTCGGTGACGATGCGCGCCGCCGGGTTGGCGCCGGTGACCACCACTTTGCGCTCGGTGTTGAGGAAATGCTCGGTCTTGAACACCGAGACGCGCCGCCGCGTCGCGATGAGGATGAGCGCCGCGGCATTGGTGACGAAGCGTCCGCCATAGAGGATCCAGGTGCGGCGGAAATTGAGATCGTCGCCGGCCGAGCCGCCGACCAGCGGCGTGTCGCCGAGCGTCGTGGCGACGGCGCTGACGACCTGCTCCTCGCGCATCGAGAGACCGTCGATGAGCAGCAGGGCGAAGCCCCTGGCGCTTGCGCTGTCGGGAAAGGCCGCGGCGGCGATGCGGTCGCGCTCGGCCGCCACGGCACGCGTCCGCTCGATGGTCGAGGACAGCTCGAACCCGGCGAGATCGTCGATCAGCGTCGCGGCGACGACGAAATCCTCGCGCGGAAAGCCGATGCCGCAGACGCCACCATTGATATAGCCGAAGGGTCCGATCTCGCCCGCCGTGGTGCAGCCGAAAACAGGCGTCTCGCCGAAATACTCGCGCGTCGCGGCGGCGATCGCGTCGATGTGGTATTGCGGCGAGCAGAAGAGAATGACGCAGGAGATGTCCGGACCGCCGATGAGACGGTGCAGCGCCGCGATCGCTTGGCGTGCATCGGGCGCCTGCGAGCCTCCGCGCAATGGTTGGCGTCTCGCCATCCCTCGCCCGTCCTTCCTCCCGTCATCGGAGCAGCGCAGCTCCGCTTGACCATGATTTGAGCGAGCGTGACGGTTCGTTGTCAATCGTGTTGCGGCCGCGCGCCCCTGATAGGGGCGGATCAGCGCGATTTGCCGAGCAGCTGGGTCAGCGCCACCAGAAGGGACGAGATCACGATCATGACGGTCGAGATCGCCGCGATCGTCGGGTCGATCTGATCGCGCAGGGCGTTGAACATGTTGCGCGTCAAGGTCGAGTTGTCGCCCCCCGAGACGAACATGGCGATCACCACCTCGTCGAATGAGGTGAGGAAGGACAGCACCACGCTGGTGACCACGGCGAAGCGGAGTTGCGGCAGGGTGACGAGGAGGAAGGCGCGCGGCCGCGAGGCGCCCAGGCTGCGCGCCACCATCTCCTGGTTCATGTCGTAGCTCTTCAGCGCGGCATTCATCACCATGACGACGAGCGGAATGGCCAGCATGCTATGCGCGAGCACCAGCCCGGTCAGCGTATGCCGACCAGGATCACCGGCACGATGATCGGCGTTAGCGGCAGCGCGTGCACCAACTTCGTGCCGCGCAACCGCGCGGTGAAGAGGCCATAGGCGGCCAGCGTGCCGAGCGGAGTCGCCACCAGAGATGTCAGGAACCCCGCCTTGAGCGAGGTCGCCGTGGCCTGCATCCAGGAGGCGGAGCCGAAATAGGTGAGGTACCAGCGCAGCGACCATTCGCGCGGCGGGAATTCGAGATATTGCGAGGCGGAGAACGACATCGGGATGACGATGACCGTCGGCAGGACGAGGAAGACCAGGATGATTGTGGCGAGACTGTAGAGCCACAGCCGCGACCGGTGGGTGATCTGCGTCTCCGAGGCAGGCTCGGCGAGCCAGCTCATGTGCCGTGCCCGCCGAACACGCGATCGAGACGGACCAATCGCGACGCGGCGTAGAGCACGATCGCCGTCAGCACGAGAAGGACGACGCCGAGGGCGCTGGCGGCGCCCCAGTTGAAGAAGATCTCGATGTCGTTGGCGATGCGGTTGGCGACCATGATCACCCTGCCGCCGCCGAGCAGCGCCGGCGTCACGTAGAAGCCGAGGCAGAGGATGAAGACGATCAGCGCACCGGCGAAGAGCCCGGGCAGCGACAGCGGGAAGAACACCAGCCAGAAGGCGCGCGTCGGGCCGGCGCCGAGATTCGCCGCCGCCTTGAGATAGTCGCGGTCGATCGCGCGCATCGAGCCGTAGACCGGCAGGACGAGGAAGGGCACTCGCTGGAACGGCTCATCGTGTCGATTGTCGATATGGTCGGCCGAGAAGGGCCATTTTGAACCGTCGGGCGTGCCACTTTGGCAACGGCTCAGCCCGTCCGGCTGATCTGATACGAGGCGCGCTCCAGCCACCGTGTCTCGATCTCGACGCCCCAGCCCGGCTCGCTCGGGATCGTCACCTTGCCATCGCTGATCGCGTAGGGCCAGCTGCGGAACAGCCCGTCCTGCCAGGGATAATAGTCCGGCCCCTCGATCGAGAACTCGAGATACTTGCCGGCATTGGGAATGGCGCCGAGGAGATGCATGGTGAAAAGGGTCACCATCGAGAGGTTGGCGCTGTGCGGCGTGCAGGGCAGCCCGGCGCGCGCGCCCATCTCGGCGACCTGCAGGGCCCGCGTGATGCCGCCGACATAGCAGACATCGGGCTGGATGATGTCGACGGCGCGCGTGTCGATGATCTGCTTCCACACCGGCATGAAGCAGTCCTGTTCGCCGCCAGTGACGTCGATGGCGAGCGCGTCGGCGACCGCCTTGGTCTGCTCGATCTCCCAATAGAGGCACGGCTCCTCGAAATGCGAGACGCCGTGATCCTCCAGCATGCGGCCGACCGCGATCGCCCGCGCCGGCGAGAAGCCGCTATTGGCGTCGACCAGAAGGGTGACGTCGTCGCCCAGGGCCTTGCGAACCGTCGGCACGATCTCTTCGGTGCGGCCGGGCCATTCGTCGATGTCGTTGCCGTACTCAGCGGCGATACGGAATTTGAAAGCGTCGAAGCCGTGTAGGTCGCGCAGGCGCACCAGCCGGTCCGCCTCGTCCTTCGGGGTGATGTCGCGCTTCATCGACGAGGCATAGGCGCGCAGCTTGCGCGGCGTGCCGCCGAGCAGCTCGCAGACGGTCTTGCCCTCGCGCTTGCCGCGCAGATCCCACAAAGCGGTGTCGAGCCCGCATATCGCCCGGCAGAGATACGAGCCCGGGAATTTGTGCTCGCGTTTCGGGATGATGTCGACCAGCCGTGTGATGTCGAGCGCGTCCTGGCCGAGCGTCCAGGGTGCGACCTGGCGGTGCACGATCTGCGCGGTTATATCGGCGTTGTACGTCGAGACCTGCCCCCAGCCTTGCGAGCCATCCTCGGCCGTCACCCGCAGGAAGCCGACGAACTCGGTGCAGAACGTCTCAATGCTGATGATCTTCATGACGCTCATTCGCCTGCTGGTTTCGCCTCGCGACGATTCGATGGTGTCGATAAATTGGATTGGACTTAAGGTCCACTTTCAAGATTGTGTGATACCAATTGGCGGCGAGAGGGAAATCGGGGGGACGTCATGGTGAAGCGCGCCGGGGGCGCCTTGCTGTTGTCGATCGCGCTCGACCACGAGTCGCCGCGACCAATCAGCACGCAGCTCTATGTGCGGCTCAGGGATCTCATGCTCTCGGGCGCGATCGCCGCCGGCATCCGGTTGCCGGCCAGCCGCACGCTGGCGCGCGACCTCGGCGTCTCGCGCACCACGGTCATCGACGCCTTCGACAGGCTGATCGCCGAAGGATTGCTCGAGGCGCGCGTCGGTTCCGGCACCTTCGTCAGCGCCGTGCTGAATTCCGAGCGCCCACGCCAGCCGCCGCTCGACGGCACGCGCGGCCCCGACCGGCGCAAGCCCCGCCTGTCGAAGGGAATGGGCTGGGCCGTCGACCATTTCAGCGACCGGCCGCGGCTGCCCTATGCGCCGCGCGCCTTCATAACCGCCCTGCCCGCCTTCGACGCCTTTCCGATGGCGCAATGGGCGCGGCTTGCGGCCAAGCATTGGCGCGGCGACCGCGCCGATGTGATGGGCTACGGTGCGCCTTTCGGCCATGCGCCGCTGCGCGAGGCGATCGCGTCGCACCTGCGCGCCAATCGCGGCATCGCCTGCGAGGGCGAGCAGATCTTCATCACCGGCGGCGCCCAGCAGGCCTTTCATCTGATCGGCACCGTCCTCCTCAATCCGGGCGACAGGGTGTGGTTCGAGAACCCCGGCGCGATCGGCGCGCGCAACAGCCTGCTCGCCTGCGGCGCCGCACTGGTCCCGGTGCCGGTCGACGGCGAAGGGCTGCTCGTCGAGGAAGGGCTGAAGCGCGCCCGGCAATTCCGCCTCGTCTTCGTGACGCCCTCGCACCACCAGCCGCTCGGCCATGTCATGAGCCTGGAGCGCCGCTTCGCGCTGCTCCGCTCGGCCGAGCAGGCCGGCGCCTGGATCATCGAGGACGATTACGACGGCGAGTTCTCCTTCGGCCGGCAGCCTCTGCCGACGCTGAAGAGCGTCGATCGCACCGGGCTGGTGATCTATGTCGGGACCTTCAGCAAGTCACTGTTCCCGGCGCTGCGCCTCGGTTTCATGCTGGTGCCGCCGGCGCTGGTGGCAACCTTCGAGCGGGTCTCCGCCGCCTTCGTCCAGGGCGTTCCGACGAGCGTCCAGGCGATGGTCGCCGAGTTCATCGAGGAGGGCTATTTCGCCACCCATATCCGCCGCATGCGCCGCATCTACGAGGAGCGCCATGCCGCTCTTTGCGAGGCGGCGAAGCGCGAGCTCGGCGGCCTCATCGATGTCGTCCCCGCCGATAGCGGGCTGCACACGATCGGCCACCTGCCCGCTCATCTCTCCGAGCTCGCCGTGACGCGGGCGGCAGAGGCCCGCGGCATCGTCGTTTCGCCGATCGCGCGCTTCTCGATCGAGCCGACCACGGTGAACGGCCTGGTTCTCGGCTTCGGCGGCATCAAGCCGCCGGAGATCAGAAGCGGCGTCGCCGTGCTCAGCCAGGTGCTGCAGGAGCTGGTAAAACCGCGCCGGGCCGTGCGGGCGCGGGCATGGGCATGGGCATGGGCATGGGCACGGGCATGATGCACCAATGGTATGATTGATTGTTGAAATTGGACCTCCCCATCACGCCAATTCCCGTCATTCTTGCCGGCTAGCGCATGATCGGTTGAAGTCGAATCTTCGTTTCGTCGCTTGCGCGGGGGCGACGAGATAGAGAGTTCAATCTGAAACGATCGCTGGCTAGCGCAACGGAGCAGTGC
>DATAQP010000240.1:0-2762 GCA_036264595.1 Allostellaceae bacterium | reverse complement strand
GGCCGGACCGGATCGACGAGTGAGGCTTGCCATGGTGCCGCGCCGTTCCCATACATCGAGCATGAGGCAGCTGCCCCGTCTTGCCGCCCTCGTTGCCGCGCCGCTGCTTGTCGTGGCGGTGGCTGGGCCGCCATTGCTCGTGATGGATGCGCGGGCACAGGCTCCCGGCGAGATCCTGGCGCGCAACGAGCTGCGCGTTTGTGCCGACCCCAACGATCTGCCTTTCTCGAACGACAAGGGCGAGGGCTACGAGAACAAGACCGCCGAGCTCGTCGGCCGCGAGCTGAATCTCCCCGTCCGCTTCGTCTTCTTTCCGCAGGTCGTCGGCTTCGTGCGCAACACGCTGCGCGCCCGCAGCTGCGACCTCATCATGGGGACGGTGGCCGGCGATGACGTGGTGCAGACGACGAGCCCTTATTATTATTCCAACTACGTCGCCGTCTGGCCCGAGGGCAAGGATTTCGCCTTCACCGGCCTCGACGATCCGCGCCTCAAGACGATGCGTATCGGCATCATCAGCGCGACGCCGCCCTCCGATCTTCTCGTCCGTCACGAGCTGATGGCGCGCGCCAAGCCCTACGCGCTGATGGTCGATACGCGCTACGAATCGCCGGCCCACGAGATGGTCGAGGATATCGTCAAGGGCGAGGTCGATCTCGGTCTGCTCTGGGGGCCGATCGCCGGCTACTACATCAAGCGCGACGCGCTCAAGCTGACGCTGGCGCCGATCCCGAACGAGCCGGGCGCGCCGCGCATGGACTACCACATCGCCATGGGAGTGCGTGCCAACGAGCCGGACTGGCGGCGTCAGATCAACGCCGTCATCCAGAAGCGCCAAGCGGACATCACCGCGATCCTGCGCAATTACGGCGTGCCGCTCCTCGACGAGCAGGGACGGCTGACCGGTCAGCCGTGAGGCGGCCGCGATGATCGCGCGACTCCTGGTGGTCCTTGTAGTGTTCGTGATGCTGGCGGCGCCTTCGGTCGCCGCCCCGCCGCCGGAACCTCACGACTATCGCCTCGACGACTACAATGCGCCGACACCGCTCACCGTCGCGGGACGGGCGGCGATCGGGACGGCGGAGGCGCGGCGCTTATGGGAGGCGCACGCGGCGATTTTCATCGACGTCATCGCCGCGCCGCGCCGCCCCGCTTCGCTGCCCGTCGGCAGCCTGTGGCTGCCGACGCCCCATCGCGACATTCCCGGCAGCCTCTGGCTTCCCGATAGCGGCCGCGGCGCGCTCAGCCCCGAGAGCGCGGCGTGGTTCCGCGCCAGCCTCGCGCGCATCACCGCTTCGCGCCCCGACGCGCCGCTCGTCTTCTACTGCCGGACCGATTGCTGGCTGAGCTGGAACGCGACGAAGCGGGCGATCGAATGGGGCTACAGCGCCGCGGGCTGGTATCGCGACGGCGCCGATGGCTGGCGAGCCGCCAGCTTGCCGCTCGCCGAGGCGCAGCCGCCGGAGGACGCGCCGCGCTGAACAACCCTCCGCCGGAGCGCTCAGAGACGTTCCTTCACCGCCTGCGCATAGCGGCCCAGCCTTGCCTCGAGGCGGACTGGCGCCTCGCAGGCATAGCGCATGGTGCGCTGGGTGTTCTCGAAAGCCTGGGTGACGAAGGCGAAGCGTTGCTCGAGATCGCTGCGCCGTGCCGCCGCGTCGCCCGTGGCGTCGGCCGGAATGTCGTGCAACGCCTCACCGGCCTGCGAGGCGATGTCGGCGAGCTCGTGCTGACGGCGGCCGAGCGCCTTCAATCGGTCGATGATCTCGCTACGCTCGCGGTTGGTCTCGTCGAGCAGCCCGGCGAAGACCAAAATCATCAGCCGTCGCCTGTCGGCTTCTTGCGGCAACTGATCGGCGAAGGCACCGATCGCCGCCACCCCCGCCTCGGTCGAGACGTTGCGCGGGGCTATGCGGCCGACGAGCTCCGCGACAACGGCTTCACCGCGCCAGTCGCCGACACTGTCGAGCGGCGGCCCGGACCACAGCGCCCCGCCGCCGAGCGTCGGCATCAGCCGCTGCTGGCACGGCCAGTCGGGATCCTGGCCGCCGCGCGACGCCGGCGCGGCGAAACAGCCTATGCCGGCAAAGACGAGCGTGCCGGCGACGAGCAGGCCGCCGATCGCACCAACCGGTCGCGACCGGCAGCTCATTTCCCCATCGCGCATTTGGTCTCCGGCCGGTCGACGCCGAGCGTGTCGAGCTCCGAGAATTGATGGAGGAAGCCGGGCTGCGGCGATACCGAGACAAGGGAATCGGCATCCGCGAGCAGCACCGGCTGGCGCAGCTGGCCGTCCCAGGGACGGAAGCTCAATTTGACGCCTTTGAAGGCGGCGAGCTCCATCTTGTCGCTGCGCATGAACTGCAGGATCGCATCGGCATCACCCGAGCGCGCCCGCGTCGCCGCCTCTCCGACGGCGCGAACCGCCATCCAGGCGGCGTAATCGCGCTCGCTCATCCAGCGCCCGGCGGCGCGGCGGAAGCGGTTCTGCAGCTGCGTCGCGCCCCATTGCTCGAAGGGGCGGGCCCACGCCGTCGGCACCATGCCTTGCGTGCCGGCGACGGCCCGCGGATCGGCGGTGCGGAAGGGTATCTCGGTGCCGAAGGCGCTTTCCTCGTCGGCGACGACGAGCACGTCGTAGGAGAGACCTTGCGTGAAGCGCGCGACCTCGGCGCTGATCGCGAAGTGTCCGGTATCGGTCCGCCGCGCACCCGGCTCGAAGGTCCAGGGCTTGGTCGCGACCAGCTTGGCGCCGAATTTCT
>DATAQP010000408.1:0-2503 GCA_036264595.1 Allostellaceae bacterium | reverse complement strand
TAGATCTTGGCGCCGCGCTTCTTGGCGTGCTCGTACTCCTCGAGCACGACGATGCCGGCACCCTCGCCCATGACGAAACCGTCGCGGTCCTTGTCCCATGGCCGCGAGGCGCGCGTCGGCGTGTCGTTGAAGCTGGTCGAGAGCGCGCGCGACGCGGCGAAGCCGGCCATGCCGAGCCGGCAGATCGCCGCCTCGGCACCGCCGCACACCATGACGTCGGCATCATCGATCTGGATGAGGCGCGCCGCGTCGCCGAGCGCATGCGCGCCGGTCGAGCAGGCGGTGACGACGGCGTGATTCGGTCCCTTGAAGCCGTAGCGGATCGAGACGTTGCCGGAGGCAAGGTTGATCAGGCTGGCCGGGATGAAGAAGGGCGAGACGCGGCGCGGTCCGCGCTCATGCAGCGTCAGCGCCATATCGGCGATGCCGGGCAGCCCGCCGATGCCGGAGCCGATCATCACGCCGGTGCGCTCGCGCGCCTCGTCGTCCCGCGGCTGCCAGCCGGAATCCTCGACCGCCTGCACCGCCGCGCCGATGGCATAGATGATGAAGAGGTCCATCTTCTTCTGGTCCTTCGGCGGGACCCAGTCGTCGGTATTGAAGAGACCCTCTTCGGTGCTGCCGCGCGGCACCTGACCGGCGATCTTGGCCGGCAGGTCGGAGACGTCGAAGGATTGGATGGCGCGCAGCCCCGACTCGCCGGCGATCAGCCGACGCCACGTGTTGTCGGTACCGATGCCGAGCGGCGTAACCAACCCTATTCCGGTGACGACGACCCGTCTCATGCTCGATACATAATCAGGTAAATCTGCTGTGCAACCCGACGGCGCCGAGCTGGCTCAGCTACTTGCTGTGCGCGTCGATGAAGCTCACGGCATCCTTGACGGTGACGATCTTCTCCGCGGCATCGTCGGGAATCTCGCACCCGAACTCTTCCTCGAAGGCCATGACCAGCTCGACGGTATCGAGGCTGTCCGCGCCCAAATCATCTATGAAGCTGGCATTGTCGGTGACCTTGGCCTCGTCGACGCCAAGATGTTCAACGACGATCTTTTTCACCCGATCGGCGACGTCACTCATTAGTTGCAACCCTCGACAGATTGAAAGGCGCTCAGGAGACACTGCGCTCTAAGCATCAAAGCGGAAACCCGGGCTTGTGGCCGGTATAGCGGCGCAAAGCACGCTACGACCAACCAGAAGGGGCCGTCAAATAACATAGTTCATTTCACATTACCAGTAGCCCTCATGACGGGCGCTCAGACCATCGCGAGACCCCCGTTGACGTGCAGCGTGTGGCCGGTGACATAGGCGGCTTCGTCGCTCGCCAGGTAGATTGCGGCGGCGGCGACCTCCGCCGGCATGCCGAACCGGCCCGCCGGAACGGCGGCCGCGGCCTTGGTGCGCTGCTCCTCGGTCAGGGCGTCGGTCATCGCCGTGGTGACGAAGCCGGGCGCGATGCAGTTGACGGTGATGCCGCGCGAGGCGATCTCGAGCGCCAGCGCCTTGCTCATGCCGATCAGCCCGGCCTTGGAGGCGGCGTAATTGGCCTGGCCGGCATTGCCGGTGACGCCGACCACCGAGGTCACGCCGATGATTCGCCCGGCCCGCCGCTTCATCATGCCGCGCAGCACGGCGCGGGAAAGGCGGAAGGCGGCCGTCAGGTTGACCTCGATGACGGCGCTCCAATCCTCGTCCTTCATGCGTATGGCGAGCCCGTCGCGCGTCAGCCCGGCATTGTTGATCAGGATGTCGACCTGGCCCATCGCCGCCTCGGCCGCCTTGACCAGCGCGTCGGGCGCCGCCGGATCGGCAAGGTTCGCCGTCGCCACAAAGGCATTGGTGCCGAGCGCCCCGGCCAGCGCGTCGAGCGCGTCGCGCCGCGTTCCGGCCAGCGTCACCTTGGCGCCCTGGGCGTGGAGCGCCCGGGCGATCGCCCCGCCGATGCCGCCCGAGGCGCCGGTGACGAGGGCCGATTTGCCGGTCAGATCGAACATGCGGTCATCCTTTCTGAGAAAAGGAAACGGTTGAACCACGAAGGACACGAAGAGCACGAAGGAAGAGCACGAGGGAGGGTTGCCGGCGCGAAGCGCCAAAAAGATAACCTTCGTGTCCTTCGTGTCCTTCGTGGTTCAACGTTGTCGTGCTTTCGCGGTGAATCATTTCGCTTTCACAGCGTCTTGAGGAAGGCGTCGATATCGGCCGGGCCCTGGATCGATACCGCGCTCATCTCGCGGTCGATGCGCTTGGTCAGGCCGGCGAGCACCTTGCCGGCGCCGATCTCGACCAGGCTGTCGACGCCAAGCGTCTTCATGGCGAGCACGCTTTCTCGCCAGCGCACCAGCCCGGTGACCTGCTCGACGAGGCGGGCGCGAATCGCCGCCGGATCGCTCACCGGCGCGGCAGTGACGTTGGCGATCAGCGGCACCACCGGCGGCGCGATGGCGGTGGCGGCGAGCGCCTCCTGCATCACCGCGGCGGCCGGCGCCATCAGGGCGCAATGGAA
>DATAQP010000406.1:0-9796 GCA_036264595.1 Allostellaceae bacterium | reverse complement strand
AGCGGCGCCAGCACGTCGCGCGCCAACTTCGCCGCCTCGTCGAGAACCGCGTCGACTAGATCGGCGCTCGCCTGCTCGCAGCCCGGCATCCGCGCGATCTGCGGCAGTCCGGCAAGCTCGTCGAGCGCGAAGCGCATGTCGGCGAGCGGTGGCGAATAGGGGATCATCTGGCTTCTCCTGGCAGCGCAATCGTTCCGGCACCCACTATAAGTGGCCGATCTTCCCGGTGCACCGAGCTTGCCGTGCGATGCGTCCTAAAAATTGAATTGCCCTGCGATAAATTCTTTAATTAGTATCCTTTGTCGGGGAGGGTGCCATGCCGATTGCTGGCTTGCTGCTGGTGGCGCAGTTGATTTGCGCGGTTCATGCCGGGCGCACGGGGCGTCCCTATTATTGGATCATGCTGATCCTGTTCCTGCCCATGGCCGGCATGATCGCCTATGTCCTCATCGAGATCCTGCCCGACCTGACGCGCAGCCGAACGGCGCAATCCGCCGCCGCGGGGGTCGTCAAGATCTTCGATCCGGAGCGCGACTACCGCGAAGCCCTTCGCCAGGTGCAGATCGCCGGCACGACCGGGAACAGGGCCCTTCTGGCGGCGCAGTGCCTGCGCTCCGGCCGCGCCGAGGAGGCCGCCGCTCTCTATCGCGAGCTCCTGACCGGGCTTCACGCGACCGATCCCGATCTCATGCTCGGCCTTGCCCGTGCCTCTTTCGACCAGCAGGATTTCGCCGCGGCGCAGGCCACGCTGGAGAGGCTGCGCGCCGGCAATCCGGATTATCGCTCGGCGGAGGGCCATCTGCTCTATGCGCGCTGCCTCGAGATGCGGGGCAACCGCGACGACGCGCTCTACGAGTACGAAGCGCTCGCCGCCTACTATCCCGGCCAGGAGGCCAAGAGCCGCTACGCGCTGCTGCTCAAGGAAACCGGCCGGGCCGAGGAGGCGATGCGCCTCTTCGCCGAGATCTGCCAGGCGGTCGAGCTCATGCCCAAGCACGCCAGGCGGGTCCAAAAGGAATGGTACGATTTCGCCAGGCGGCACCTCGCGGCGTGAGCTATTTCGTTTTGTCGCCCGGAGGCGTTGACGACGTGCCGCCGCCGATGATGCCGAGCGCCTGGAGCAGGCCGATGGCGAATATGGCGATGACGGCGAGCGCGATGAGCAGGTTGATCATCCCTTGCATGACGATCGCGCGTCCTTCGAGACGCGCCTAACGGCGCTCCTCAGGATGAGGTGCGTTGCTAATGGCATCTACGAATCTTCCTCATCCTGAGGAGCGCTCGCAGAGCGCGTCTCGCCGTTCGAGACGCCGCCTGCGGCGGCTCCTCACGGTGAGGGGACGCAAGCTGTTCGTCCAAGCGTGCTTCAGCCTCACACCACCACCTTGCCCGGATTCATGATGCCGTCGGGGTCGAGCGCCGCCTTGATCTTGCGCATGAGGTCGAGCTCGATCTTCGTCTTGTAATGCGTCAGCTCCTCGACCTTCATGCGGCCGATGCCGTGCTCGGCGCTGATCGAGCCGTTGCGCGCGGCGACGATGTCGTGGACGATCCGGTTCATTTCCTCCCAGCGCGCCAGATACGCCGCCTTGTCGGCGCCGATCGGCTGGCTGAGATTGAAGTGGATGTTGCCGTCGCCGACATGGCCGAACGGCACCGGGCGGATGCCGGGCACGGCGCGCGCGACGGCATCGCTCGCCTCGATGATGAAATCGGCGACGCGGCTGACCGGCACCGAGACGTCGTGCTTGATGCTGCCGCCCTCGTAGCCCTGCGCCTCGGTCATGCCGTCGCGGATGCGCCAGAGCTCGGCGGCCTGGGCGGCGCTGGCGGCGATGACGCCGTCGACGACGAGTCCGGCCTCCATCTGCGCGGCGAGGAAATTCTCCAGCATGGTGCGCAGCCCGCCGGCGGTCTGGCTGGACGAGACTTCGAGCAGCACGTACCAGGGATATTTCCCTTCCATCGGGTCGCTGAGGGCGTGGAGGTGCTGCGTCGTCATCTCGATGCCGATGCGCGGGATCAGCTCGAAGGCGGTGAGCTGATCGCCGCTGGCAGCGCGGGCGCGGGCGAAGACCTCCATCACGTCCTCGACCTTGGCGAGGGCGATGAACGCGGTCTCGGCCTCGCGCGGGCGCGGGAAGAGCTTGAGCACGGCGGCTGTGATGATGCCGAGCGTGCCTTCGCCGCCGATGAAGAGCTGCTTCAGATCGTAGCCGGTATTGTCCTTGCGCAGGCCGCGCAGCCCATTCCACACTTGACTATCCGGCAGCACGACCTCGAGGCCGAGCGCGAGGTCCCGTGCATTGCCATAGCGCAGCACGGCGACGCCGCCGGCATTGGTCGAGAGATTGCCGCCGATGCAGCACGACCCCTCGGCACCGAGGCTCAAAGGGAACAGGCGATCGGCCTCCTCGGCGGCCTTCTGCAGATCGGCGAGGATCACGCCGGCCTCGACGGTGATTGTGTAGTTGAGCGGGTCGATGGCGCGGATGCGGTTCATGCGGGCGAGGCTGAGGACGATGCTGCCGCCACTCTCCCAGGGCACCTGGGCGCCGACCAGCCCGGTATTGCCGCCTTGCGGCACGATCGGCAGACGCGCGGCGGCGCAGAGCTTGACCACGGCGGCGACCTCCTCGGTCGAGGCGGGCCGCACCACCATCGGCGTCGCGCCGCGATAGAGACCGCGCGGCTCGGTCAGATACGGCTCGATGTCGTGCGCATCGGTCGTCCAGCCCTTGGGCCCGACAACCGCCTTGATCTTCTCGAGCACGCTGTCCGCCACGCTGCTTGCCCTCACGTCCACGATCGTCTCCGTCACGCTCGATTCAATAACAGATTCTACGGCGAAGTTCCTATCGGCGCGGCGCCGCGGCACGGCGCAGCCGATCGTTGATCGCGGCGCCCAGCCCCTGCTCGGGAATCGGCATCACCGCGATGCCGGAGAATTCCGGCCGGTCGAGCGCGCGCAAAGCCGCGAAGAGGTTGGCGGCCGCCTCGGCGAGATCGCCCGAGCGGCTGAGCCATTCGATCTCGGCATAGCCGGGCGGCGGCTCGCCAAAGGCGAGCAGGGCCTCGCCCGATCGCGGCGCGCCTGCCTCGAGGCGCAGCGGCAGCGACGGCGCGTAGTGGCTCTCGAGCATGCCGGGGCCGCGCGGCGCATTGGCGTCGCCGCGGCGCGGCCGATCGATCGGGCCGAGCAGCGCGGCGAGCGTCTCGACCGGAATGCCGCCCGGCCGCAGCAGGACCGGGCGCTCGCCGCTGAGATCGAGCACCGTCGATTCGAGACCGACCTGGCAGGGGCCGCCGTTGATGATGGCGGCGATGCGGTCGTCGAGCTCGGCGCGGACATGCGCGGCGCTGGTCGGGCTTATCCGCCCCGAGCGATTGGCGCTCGGCCCGGCGATCGGGCGGCCGAACGCGGTCAGCAGCGCCTGGGCGACGGGATGGGCGGGCACGCGCAGCGCTACCGTGTCGAGCCCGGCGCCGGCGAGCAGCGCGATCGGGCAATCGCGGCGGCGCGGCAGGACGAGGGTCAGCGGTCCCGGCCAGAAGCGCGCGGCGACCTCGCGCGCACGGCCGTCGAGCTCGGCGAACTCGGCGGCGTCCGCCGCCTCGGCGAGATGGCTGATCAGCGGGTTGAAGCGCGGCCGCCCCTTGGCCGCGAAGATGGCGGCGACGGCGCGGCCGTTGGTGGCGTCGCCGCCCAGCCCATAGACGGTCTCCGTCGGAAAGGCGACGAGCTCGCCCTGGCGCAGCAGGCGCGCCGCTTCGGCGATGTCGTCGGGACGGGCTGAGAGGGCGATGGCGGGCAAGGGCGAGGTCTGCTGACGGGTCCGTTGATGAGAAAGTTCTGTATAACATCGCGTCGCTTCGCCGTCGCCGCTTGCCGGCGCCGGGCGCTCGATCGTAGCTTGTTGCAGCGCAACATCGGTCCGGAGCGATGCCTATGGCGGGACGCGTGATCACCATCGCGCAGCAGAAGGGCGGCGCCGGCAAGACGACGCTGGCGGCGCATCTCGCCGCCGCCTGGGCCGGGGAGGGGCGCAGCGTCGCCCTCATCGATATCGACCCGCAGGGCAGCCTCGCCGCCTGGCACCAGCTGCGCAGCGAGCGGCTCGGTAGCGGCCGAACCGGGCTCGATTTCACCGCGATCACCGGGTGGCGCACCGAGGCCGAGGTCGAGCGGCGCGCTCGCGACCACGACATCGTCGTCGTCGACAGCCCGCCCCATGCCGAGACCGAGGCCAAGCTGGCAATCCGCGTTGCCGACCTCGTCGTCATCCCGGTGCAGCCCTCGCCGATGGATGTCTGGGCGACCAAGCCGACTCTCGATCTCGCCGGGCGGGAGAAGGTGCCTGTGCTGCTCGTCCTCAACCGCGTGCCGCCGCGCGCCAATCTCGTCGAGGCGATGCAGGAAAGGCTCGCCGAGCTCGGCGCCGCCGTTGCCAAGTCGCGCATCGGCAACCGCGTCGCCCTGGCGACGGCGATGCTCGAAGGGCGCGGCATCACCGAGTCCTCGGCGAGCCGCGCCGGCGAGGAGATCGCGGCGCTGGCAGCCGAGATCGCGCGGCTGGCGACGATTTAGACCAGCTGCTGCGCACCGCACCTAAACCAAAACCAGACGAGATCGATTGACCTAACCCAATGCCGCTGTCCTGCTCTTACGATGCTATCGAGTAGGACATCGAGCGGATGGCTCCTTCAGCCGATCCTTCGGCGTTCGGCGCCGGCGGCAGCACCACCGTCGCAATTGTACCTTCGCCCGGCGTGCTCGCCAGGGACAACGTCCCGCCGTGGAGCCGGATCAGGCGATCGCAGATGGCGAGGCCGAGTCCAATCCCCTCCAGCTTCCGGCTGAAACTGCCGTCGACCTGCTTGAACGGCTCGACGACGCGCGGCAGCTCGGCCGCTTCGATGCCGATGCCGGTATCGCGCACCAGAATTTCGGCCGCACCATCGTGGCGCTCGGCTACCGCGATCGTCACCTTGCCGCCCGCCGGCGTGAATTTGACCGCATTGTCCGCGAGATTTATGAGCACCTGCTTCAACCAACGCTCGTCGCCCGAAGCCACGACATCGTCCGTCACGGTCTCGACGACGAGAGCGACGCCGGCCGCCTCGGCCTTTGGCAACAGCATGCGGTAGACGGCCCATGCCAGCTCGACGAGATCGACGTCGTCCTTTCTGAGTTCAAGGCTGCCGCTATCCGCCTTGACGAAGTCGAGAATATCGGAGATCAGCGACAGCAGGTGCTTGCCGCTCGACAGGATGTCGTGAGCGTAATCGCGATACGCAGCCACGCCGATCGGCCCCAGCATCTCGCGCTGCAAAATCTCACTGAAGCCGATGATGGCGTTCAGCGGCGTGCGCAACTCGTGGCTCATCGTGGCAAGGAAGTCGCTCTTGGCCCTGCTCGCCGACTCGGCCGCGTCTTTGGCAGCGGCGAGCGCCCGGGCCTGCGTCTCTAGATCGCGGTTGGCCGCCTCGAGGGCATCGCGGCGTGCCGCGAGCGAGGCGGCCATGCGATTGAAGCTGACCGACAGCGCGGCGAACTCGCCGGCCTGGCGCGGCACGATCTCGCCCTTGTGCAGCTCGTTGCGCCCGAACGCCTCGGCGGAGCGAGTGAGCGCTGCGACCCAGCGGACGATCGAGAACTCGCCGAGCAGCCAGCCGCCTGCAATCGCTAGCAGCGCCACGACAGCGAGCAGAACAAGCAGATCGTTGGCCTCGCGCTCTTGCCTGCCGAGCACGTCGGCGCGGGCGAGGCCGACGGCAATCTTGGCGCCGGTCTGAGGCAGCTGGGTGAATGCGAAGATGCGATCGACGCCATCGCGGCCGCTACCCTCGGCGACGCCCTCGGCCATCGTCTGGATGTTCGGCATCAGCGGATGCTCGGACCCGATGAAGGAGCCGACAAAGCCCGCGGCTTCCGGGTCGCGCGCCAGAATGATCCCGCCGCGGCCGATCACCATGATGTTGAACTGCATCCCGACTGCTTCGTGCGCGGTGCGGCGCTGTATCTCGGCGAGGTCGATCAGCGCCACGGCGGCGCGGTCGACGCCGCCACCGCCCATTCGCGTCGGGTTAGGCCGACGCAGAGCCGCAACCGCAAAGGAGCCGCCGTCCGGCGCGGCGCGGAACTCACTGACCTCCAGCGCGCGCGACCCGAACGTCTCGTCGATGAAATCGCCGTTCAACCCGCCGAGCAGGTTGCCGCCAGTCTCGGTGGTGCACAATGTCTCGCCCTGGCGGTCGACGACCGCCAAAGGCGCCGTCCAGGTCAGGCGGTCGGCCAGGCTGCGCAGCGCGACACCGCATGAAATCGGATCGTCAGTTACAATATCGGGATCGCGCAGCACCGCCTCGAGGATGAGGTTGGCTTCGCGCAGCACTGCATCGTGATTGTCGGCCCATGTCCGCGCCAGATGCAGCGTACGGTTCTGCGCTTCCAGCACCAACCCCGCGCGTTCCGTCTGGATGTTGAGCAGGTAGAGCAGCAAGGACGGCGCAAGGGCGACGACGACGAGCAGAACGAGCCGCCAGCGCACCCCGATCACCGGCCATCGGATGCGCTGCCGCTCCTGCTCCAACGTCAGCAGAAGCGCCCCGCCTTGCACGATTGCGGCCGTCGCGCGCTGCCTGGGTGGCTCTTCTCTATCCGGCATGCATGTCCCTCTCGCCGCATATCCTGTCGGTGGCGCGTGTCTAGAAGACTCGACTTAACATTGCGTTACCGAAAGATGCCGCATGGGCCGTGACGGCAAGTTTCACGGAACTGTCATATTTTCTCTGGGCAATGGAGCCGCGAATCTGGGGTGCCTTGGTCCTTTGCGTGAATGTTTGATGAAGTTCCGTCGGCAACCATCCGAGGGGCCTCCCCGCTAAGTGCGTGTTAACCGGCGAAGCCTAGTCAGTAGCCCTCATCGCGGTCCCGTTCTCCCATTGCCCTCAGGAAAATGACGATGCATTCGATTGGAAACGTGCGGTTGGGCGGTTGGCGTATTGCGCATCGAATCGGCGGCGGTTTCGCGATCGTCCTTCTTATCGCCGGAATTGTCGCTGCCTGTGGCGGCGTCGGGCTTTGGCAAGCAGGTGGCGCGCTCGCGACATACCGGGCGTTGACCAGCGAGGCTATGGCGACGAGCACATTGCAGGATCTCGTGCTGCGAGCACGGCTGGCCGCGGTTGAATTCGCCGGTGGCGACGCCGCCGCCCAAGCTCAGGTGACGCAGGCGGGCGAAGCCGCCATGGCGTTGATTTATGCAAGGTCGGCCGGCTTCGTCAGCGCCGATGACGCGACCGCGGCCGCCGTCGGCGACGCGCTGCGGCGGCTGCTCGGCGCCACGGCAAAGCTCGCCGACCTCAGGCACGAGCTCATCACCGTTGACTATCGCGAGCTCGACGCGGTATCGCTCGATCTCGACAAGGCGGCGGTCGATCTGCTCGCGCTCATGGCGGCCGGTGCGGATGTGAAACAGCAATTGATGGCCAGCGACATCGGTCATCGTGTCCTCGAAGCCCGCATCGACACTCAGCGGTTCCTGCACTCGATGTCCGCGGCCGACCGGCAGGCGGTCGAGGCCGACTTGAGCGAGGCCGCAAAGGGCCTTGCGACACTGGCGAAGGAGCCCAATGTCCGCCCCTTTGCGGAAGCCATCGGCAAATTGTCGGACCAGGTCAACCATCTGCGAGAGCTGTTCGCTCGCGTCGCCGAACTCGCCATGCAGGCGGAAGCCGTGCATCGCGACGAGTTGCTGCCCTCCGGCGCCGCCGCCCTCCGCTTGATCGACAAGGCGACCAAGACCGCACAGCAAACGGAAAACGCGCTGGGACAGAGCGCCCAGGAGGATGTCGGCAGGGCCGGAACGGCCGTGGGCCTGCTGGCAACGATTGGCCTCGCACTTGCCGTTGCGACGGCAGTCGTCGTCGGACGCGGGATCAGCCGACCGATCTCCGGTCTTGCTGGCGCCGTCCGAAGCCTGGCGAGCGGCACTACGGCGACGGTCGTTCCCGGGACCGCGCGCACCGATGAGATCGGTGAAGTCGCGCGGGCGATCATGGTCTTCCAGGACGCCATGACGAAGCTGCAGAGTCTCGGAGACCAGCAACTGCACGAACATCGCGAAAAGGCGGAGCGCGGCCAGCGACTGGATGGTTTGACGACGGGATTCGATGGCCGGATCGTTCCGATCCTGGCGGCGCTCGACGCCGCCGGCGGCGACTTGCGCACGACCGCGGAACACCTGGCCATCTCGGCGACCGCGACGTCGCGCGAGGTGCACAGGGCAGCCTCGCAGGCGCAGGTCTCGTCGGCGAACTCGCAATCCGTCGCGACCGCGACCGAGGAACTCGCGGCCTCGATCGCCGAGGTCAACCGCCAGATCGCGCAATCGGCCAGGCTCGCCGGCGGCGCCGATGAGATGAGCCGGGCAAGCATCGAGACCGTCCGCGATCTCGACGCCGCGGCGGGCGAGATCGGACAGATCGTGAGGCTGATTGGCGAAGTCGCGCACCGAACCAATCTGCTCGCCCTCAATTCGGCGATCGAGGCCGCGCGCGCCGGCGCCGCCGGCCGCGGCTTCGCCGTCGTGGCGGTCGAGGTCAAGGCGCTGGCCGAGCAGACGGCGCACGCCGCCGCGAAGATCGGCGTGCAGGTCGGGGCCATCCAGAAGGCGACCGGAAAGGCCGTGGGCGAGATCAGGGATGTCGCCGGTCGGGTGGCCGAAATCGCGACGATCGCTCAGGCTGTCAAAGTTACGGTCGGACAACAAAGCTCCGCCACCGCCGAGATTGCCAGGAGTGCCGCGACGAGCGCCTCCAGCAGCACGGAGATCTCGACCGCAATCGCGGAAATCAGCAATACCGCCCGCGCGACCCACGCCGCATCGGAGGACATTCTCGTGGCGGCGGTCGGCGTCAACGATCGTGCCGCAATGCTGCGCACCCTCATCGATGGCTTCCTGTCCGGCGTGAGGGCCGCATAGGCTGGCGGGAAAGCGTTCCGGCGCGCGGTGCCATTCGTTGTGCCGCCTCTCCATCCACCTAGGGAGCGGGATTCAGAAGCCTGGCTCGGCCGATGTCTCGGCCGTCTGCGTCGTACCGGCAGGGCTGCACGACCACGGCTTCATGCCGTCCTCGACCTCGAGATAGGGCAGCTCGACATCCGGCGAACCATCGGCGCGCAGGAAGGCGCGGGCGAGCTCGCGGGTGGCGCGCTCGAAGCGGATGCCGCAATCGATGATGTCCTCGTGCCCCTCGTATTTCGGCGCGTGGCCGACATTGCGCAGGGCCATCTCGCCGGTGTAGCGCGCGAGCTGCACGAGGAGATTCGCACGGTCGTGATCGCTTGTCGGCTTGAAGCGCTGCGAGAGATAGAGGGTGCCGGTGCTGGAATCGAGGAACGCGGCGGTGGTGAAGCGCTCGCCCAGGCAGTCGTCGATACCCTCTGGCGACGTCGTCGTCTCGCAATAGCGATAGTGCAGCAGCGATGCCGGCACGACGGCGATCGGCGGCGGTGCCATCGCCGGTTGCCCGGTCGCGGCTCCGATCCACATCGTCAGAGTGACCAACAGCTCGCTGAGCGGCACGCCACCACTCCATCGCCACCAGACTTATCGATGACATCATGGCGACGAATATCTTAAGAAGTCATGTGTCGCTGTTAGGGCTCAAGCCGCGCGCGATGAATCCCGGGTTGCGCAAGCCCGGCTTACCATAGCCGAAAGGCGTCCCCTCGAGCGTCGTCATCGTGCCGCCGGCGGCGAGCAGCACCGCATGGCCGGCGGCGGTGTCC